>JBAQXA010000590.1:0-11995 GCA_049299195.1 Nocardioides sp. | reverse complement strand
TGACGGTATCGGTAAATATGCGAAAGCATTTTTCTTTCTTCAATGCTGCGGTTTGCCGCTCTAAGTTTTGGTCTTTAGAGCTAACGCGCGCGTAGCCGACTTTTTGCCCGGAAATAACCTCGGAATGTTCAGGCATGTCTAGAGGTAGTGACGGTTCTGTTCCATTGTCCATAACCTAACCCTAGTGGACACGGCTGTGAATGTGATCGCTATGTGGCCTGCTTTTTTGATCACTATGTGTCGTACTGACCTGGTCAGTGGCCGAGTACCAGGGTGCTGGCGGCAGCTTCAATCACATCGTCGGTGATGGTCTCCAACTCGTTGATCTTCAACACTCGCTTGATCTGTGGGAACAATCGCTCCACCACACGGAAATTGCCGCGGGTCAGCCGCTCGATCGCGGCGATGGCCTGCGCATCCGTGAAATCCTCCGGGTTCAATTCTCTACCCAGGCGCCTCCAGTGCCGGTTCAGCACGAACAGCAGCTCGTCTTTGCCCAGGGCACGGTAGCGATGCGAGAACCCCAGCCGGCTGAACAACTGAGGGTAGTGCCGGAAGCGCTGGTCAATACCGGGCATGCCGATGAACATGATCGCCACACCGTCACGATCGTGGATGTCGCGCAGCATCTCCAGGGCGGTGGGAGGCAGACGTTCTGCCTCATCAATAATGATCAGTTGGGTGAGCTTCTCGCCACTGGATCTGCGCATGTGGAGCCTGTCCCGCTGTCCGGTGGCCATCAGATGCTCCATGATGCAGACGTCGAGTTTGCCCCGGTAAAATTCGATGTCACGGATCAACGTCCGGTACTTCGGTTGCACCTCAGGGGTGTAGAACACGGTGCGCGCCCGATGAGCCGTCGCGTAGATGGCCAGGTCAGATTCACTGCGTGGACCCCAGTCGTCAATGAACGAGCCCAGAGCATCCCAGTGGGCATAGCGTCTGGCGGACTGTGTTTTGCCGACTCCTGCATCACCGTGGCAGATGCCGATGGTGGCGTCTTTGCGGATCGCGTTGGCGAACTCGACGAAGCGGCGGTGCTCTTTGGTGACGATGAAGTCGCGGTTCATGGTGACAGGTCCTCTTCATAGGTCCGCAGGCGAGACGTACGACCACGCGGCCGTGGCGCTTCGGCGCTCACATCGGGGTTCACAGGGGCAAGGTCTGATGGGCGTGGCTCGTGGATGGGGATGCGCTCGTTGATCCCGGCACGTAGTTGACGCCGTCGGCGTCGACGAGCGGCCTGGATATCGGCCAGGCTGTAGCGCTGGTTGGGGTGGTCTTCATCGACAGCGACGCACAGCAACGTGTCGTGGTCGTAGACCCGGATCTCGGAGAGATCCCGCGGGTCGTAGCGGATGGTGACGTCATGGCCGACAAAAGGTGCCAGGGTCGGGCTGATGTAGCGCTGGCCTTGGAAGTGGATGCCGTCTCGCTGGACTCGGCGGTGGGTGGAGACCCGCAGCAGGAGTCCGTCGAGTTCTTCAAGGTTCTCCGGCATTCTGGGGATCCACCCCTGCCCGATCCACGCGGCTTTCGGGCTGGTGTTGATTGAAGAATGCGTGCGCTGGTTGTAGCTGCTGATGAACTCGCCGACGGCGGTATCCAGGCTCGTCAGGTCTAGTACGGGGTGTGGGTTGCGGACGCCGGGGGCGAGGTGGCCGGGCAGGGTGGTGAGAAGTTCGGTGTTGACGGTGCTGAAGAACCGCTCGATCTTGCCGCGGCCCTGCGGACGGGCGATGGTCGAGTGGATGATCCGGATCTTCAGTGCTGTCGTGGTGTACGTGATATGGCCACTGGTGAAGTCGGAGCCGTGATCGACGTAGAGGACGTCGGGAATACCGCACATCGCCCAGGTGGGGTCTGTTTTTCGCCAGATCGCCTGGCGTAGTGCCAGGGCGGTGTTCATTGCCGAGGGTGCGGTGGTGGTGACCATGTAGCCGCACACTGCCCGGGAGTAGTCGTCGATGATGATGGTGAGCCAGGGGCGAGTCGGCGTGCCGTCCGGGTTCTGGATGAGAATGTCGAGTTGGGTGTGATCGGCCTGCCAGATGGCGTTGGGGTGTTCAGCCCGGTGCCGGTAGACCAGTTCGTGTCGATCTCGGTAGGACGTCGGGCCCTCCAATGCGAGGGTGACCATCGCCGGGTCAAGGGCTTGGATGATGCTGCGCACGGTGGCGTAGCTGGGTGGTTTCAGCGATAGTTGTTGTGCTCGACAGCTCACGAGGCGATGCAGGGCGGCGATCGATGGGCGTGGCTTGGTGAGACCAAGGTGTTCGATGTAGGCGACGAGTTCCGCGGATATGCGATGGGCTCCGGCGTCGGATCGTGTGGTGTTGCGTAGCCCGCGGATTCCGTCGGCGCGGTATCGGGCTACCCACCGGGATAGGGTTCGGGTGCTGATGTCGGTGGCCTGTGCCAGGTCGGTCAGGGTGATGTCGTCTTCGATGTGGAGCCGGAGGATCTCCCAGCGTTGCATCTCGTCCATCACCGTCACCTCACGCGCTGGTCATTGTGTCCGTGTCAGGCGGGCAGTGCTGACTGTCGTCGTTTGGCGCCCTGCAGATGGCGGTACAGTGTCGCCCGTGACCAGCCGACCATGCTCGCGGCGTCTTCGGCACTGCGGCCTTTGGCTCGTTCCTCGGCGACGATGGCGAGTTTGCGGTCGACCACCTCTGGATCCACAGGTGGTCGGCCGAAGCGGGTGCCGTTGGACTTTGCTGCGGCGATGCCGGCGTTGACGCGTTCGGTGATCAGTTCTCGTTCGTACTCAGCCAGGGTGCCCAGCATGCCGAGCATCAACCGGCCCGAGGAGGTCTCCGGGTCGATGCCGTCGGAGACGGACTTGATTTTCACGTCTCGTTCGCGTAACAGGTTCACCGTGTTGAGTACATCGAGTAGGGACCGGCCCAGCCGGTCGATGCGCCACACCACCACCGTGTCACCGGGTTGAGCGTAGGCGAGGAGCTTCTTCATCCCCGGACGCTCAGTGGCGTTTTTCGCCCCGGAGGTGACATCGCTGAAGACATCACGGTCCTGAACCCCGGCGGTGACCAAGGCGTCGTGTTGAAGAGTCGGATCCTGACCGACGGTGGACACCCGGGTGTAGCCCAACAGTCTCATGACCACCATCATGCCTCACCAAACCCCAGATTGGAAGAAGGTGGAACACATTACGGTGAGACAGGTATACGAGACAGTTTTCGGGTCGATTCTCGCAGGAGCGCCCTGTTTCAGTGCGTTCGCCGTAGATGTCTTGTAAACCTTTAGCTAAATGAGACATGATGAGCGATGCGTCAAAGGGTGCCGTCGTCGCACAATTTCGGGCGCTGAGAACGTCTCGAAAAGTTGCCTCATCGCGCTCTGCCTCACGGGGTCGCGCGACAGGAGTTTGTGAGGCATGCTGATCGGGTGAGGCTTCTCGGGTACACGCGCGTGAGCACCGTCAGTCAGGACGCGCGCCTGCAACTCGACGCCCTGGGCGCGACGGGTGTTGAGGCGAGGGACGTCTTCTCAGACGTGACCTCGGGCAGCCGTGCCGCGGTGCAGCGGCCAGGGATGAAGAGACTTCTGGAGTACGCGGAGCCCGGCGACACGGTGGTCGTCTGGCGCATCGACCGACTCGGGCGCTCCCTCATCGACGTGCTGAACACGGTGAACCTGCTGCGCGAGAAGGACGTGAAGGTTCGATCGATTTCGGATGGCATCGACCCCGAGACCTCGTCCGGGCGGATGATGCTGGGCATGCTCGCGACGCTGGCGGAGTACGAGCGTGAACTGATCACCGAGCGAGTCAACGCCGGCATCGCCGCGGCGAAGCAGGCTGGCACGCGCTTCGGCCGGCCACCCGTGGATCCGGGCGTCGTGAAGGAGAAGCTTGCGATCGTGCGAGACGCGCGCGCGAAGGGACGCACCGCCGAAGACGCAGCCCGACTGGTCGGATGGTCCAGAGCGACGCTCTACCGTCATCAGCACGCCACCGGCACCCCGGCAGCGGTCGGCGACTAGATGTGCCATGGACGCGCTGGCCCGGTGGCGGATCCTGCGTCTCCATGTCGAGGATGACATTCCCCTGGCCACGCTGGTCAGGGAGACCGGAATCGGTCTGCGCACCCTTCAACGCTGGAACCATGACTACGCGGTGGCGGGGATCGACGGGCTGAAACCGAGCGCGCGAGCGGACGCGGGGACCCGGCGCACCGACCCAGACCTGGTCGCGTTCGTTGAGCAGCTCGGACTCACCAAACCGCGTCCCGGGATGGCGGCCTTGCACCGGCTCGCCATGGCCGAGGCCGACCGCATCGGGTGCGCCCGTCCAAGCTATTCGACGGTCCGGTCGATCCTGCACCGCCTTGACCCGGCACTCGTGACCCTCGCGCTGGACGGCCCAGCCGCGTACCGGGACCGACACGAGCTAGTGTTCCGCCGCCGAGCCGAGCGACCGAATGCGATCTGGCAGGCCGATCACACCGAACTCGACATCCTCATCGTCGGCGCCGATGGGAAGCCGGAACGCCCCTGGCTAACGGTCGTGATCGACGACTACTCGCGCGCGATCTGCGGGTACACCGTGTTCACAGGGGCGCCCTCGGCGATCAACACGGCGCTCGCATTGCGGCAGGCGATCTGGCGCAAGACCAACCCGGCTTGGGCGATGTGCGGTCTCCCCGACGTGCTCCACGTCGACCACGGCAGCGACTTCACCAGCAGGCATCTGGAGTACACGGCGGTGGCGTTGAAGATCCGGCTGATCTACTCGACAGTCGGCCGGCCGCAAGGTCGCGGGAAGATCGAGCGATTCTTCGGCACCGTGAACACCGAACTTCTCACGACCCTCCCCGGCCACCTCACCCCTCGGGCACGAGCCCCGAAGCCGCAGCTCAGCCTCGCGGACCTCGATCAGGCCATCGGCCGGTTCGTCACCGAGTACAACGAGCGCCCCCACAGCGAGATCGGCGCCAGCCCGAAGGAGGCCTGGATCGGTGACGGCTGGTTGCCGCGGATGCCCGACAGCCTCGACCAGCTCGACGGGCTGCTGCTGACCCTGCCGAAGAACCGCGTCGTCCAACGCGATGGCATCCACTTCCAAGGCCAGCGGTACCTCTCACCCACACTCGCGCCGTTCGTCGGACGCAGCGTGACAATCAGGTACGACCCGCGCGACGTGTCCGAGATCCGCGTCTACGACCACGACACGCACATCTGCATCGCGATCGACGAAGCACACCCCAACCAGCGACTCTCCCTGCGCGACATCGAGACCGCCCGACGCGCCCGCCGTCGGCGGCTGCGTCAACAGATCAACGAACGCATCCCCCAGACAGCCGTCCGTGACGAGCCGCGAACCGAGCCGCGGACACCACGCCAGGTGAGACTACGCACCTACGAAGAGGACGAGCCATGAGCCGCGACTTCATCGTCACGAAAGAACACCGCCGCTTCATCGAATTCGCCAACGCCGTCCGCAAGGAACGCACGATCGGCATCTGCCACGGCGATGCCGGCGTCGGCAAGACGCAATCCGGCCGCCGATACGCCCACTGGGACACCCTGGAACCCTTCATCACCGAGTGGGGACCGCGGAGCGAGACCGACACAGAGCATTACGCCACCGCGAACCGATCCCGGACCCTGTTCTACACGCCACCGGTCCTCCCCAAGCCGGCGCAGCTCGTCCATGAGATCGACCACCTGCAGACCAGGCTGGGCATCTGCATCGATGAGCACCTGCGCGCCACCGGCAAAGTTACGGGGACTCACGGCCGCTACAACATGGGCAAGCGGGTCGAGCTGCTCATCATCGACGAGGCCGAACGCCTCACGCCCACGGCCCTGGAAGTCCTCCGAGACCGGCACGACCGTGAGCACACCGCGATCATCCTGATCGGCATGCCCGGCATCGACCAACGATTCCGGCACTACCCCCAGCTCTACAGCCGCCTCGGGTTCTCCCACCGCTACCGCAACCTCGGCCGCGACGAACTCCTCTTCGTCCTCGAACGTCGCTGGAAGCGACTGGGCCGCACCCTCGACCCCGACGACTTCACCGACGCGCAAGCCATCGCCGCGATCGAACGCATCACTCGCGGCAACTTCCGCCTCCTCGAACGCCTCTTCCCCCAAATCGCACGAGTGCTCAAGATCAACGAACTCGAGACCATCACCGACGACGTCGTCGAAGCCGCCGCCAGCGTCCTCGTCATCGGATAGCCACCGCCAAACAACAACGCAAGAACACCGCCAAAGAGCGTCAGCAGTCACACCTGGTCGTCGACGTCGACGAGGCCGCCGAAAACGATCGTTTACGGCTGAGCCCGCAGCTAAGTTGACTTACCATACGTATGGTAGGTATATTTGAAATGTGCCAACCAAAATCGAACTTCTCGATCACGCAGTTGAAGTCCTTCGCCGCGGCGATGCCCTCGCCCTCGATGCAGTCGCTCGCGAGGCGGGGTTGACGAAGCCCGGGGTGGTCCACCATTTCGGCACGAAAGAAGTTCTCACTGTCGCAGTCGTGAACCGCATCATCGACCGCTGGGAAGCGGATCTGCATACTCGGGCCTCGACGGATGCCGAGCCGATCGACAAGCTGCGCGCGTACGTCGACTACGCACTCAATGGCGACTTCGACTCCAGCGATCTCGCCCTGCTCGCGGACGTGAACCTGCGGGAGCGGTTGTCTGCTCTGTGGGCGGAACGCCTCACCCCGTGGCTCGGCAGCGACATCGACACTGACCCGGCGAGCCGCGCATCACTTCGAGCCGCCCGCCTGCTGGCCGACGGCGCATGGTTCAACGCTGCTCTCGGCATCCCCACCGTCCGCGACGACGAACGATCCGTCCTGCGCGCGATCGCCCTGCAACTCGTGAATGAAGGAGACCCCCAGTGACCAACAAAGCCAAAGGCTGGCTGTTCCTCATCGGCGCGATCGCCGCAGAGGTCACCGGCTCACTATCCCTCAAGGGGGCGCTCGACGCACCCGCCCTCTATGCACTCGTCGCAGCCGGCTACATCGGCGCCTTCGTGTTCCTCAGCCTCGTGCTGCGCACCGGCATGGCCCTCGGCGTCGCATACGGCATCTGGGGAGCCTCCGGGGTCGCACTCACGGCGCTCCTCTCCCTCATCATCTTCGGCGAACCGCTCACGCTCTTGATGGGCATCGGCATCGTCGTCGTCATCGCCGGAGTGCTCTGCGTCGAACTCGGCGCACAGGCCGGTCACAAGAAGAAGGCAGAGGTCGCGTGATGGTCTGGCTGTTCCTCATCGGCGCAATCATCTTCGAGGTCGTCGGCACGCTCTCCCTGCGTATGGCCGTCGACAAGAAGCGCTGGTACGTCGGCGTGGCCGTGGGCTACGTCCTCGCATTCACCATCCTCAGCCTCGCCCTCGCCGGCGGCATGGCGCTCGGCGTCGCCTACGGCATCTGGGCCGCATCCGGCGTCGCACTCACCGCCATCCTCAGCAAGTTCCTCTTCAAAGAGCCCTTCACCTGGCTGATGGGCCTCGGCATCGTCCTCATCGTCGGTGGCGTTCTCTGCATTGAACTCGGAGCCGTCCACTAACCCGGCGATCGTTTACAGCGGGGCTACCAAACGTCGGTCGGGTCAGAGATTCGCTGACATGCTCCCTGCCATACCCAGCACCGCAGCTTGTCGCCGTCGATCGTCACCTGGACGCCCACGGCGTCGGCCGTCCAACGTTTCACCTGGACGACGCACCGGACGTTCGTATCCCCGAACTGGAGCCAGGCGTGACCCCATATCGTCATCTGCTCGGGAACGATGGTGAGCGGCTGCGCATGCAATCGAAGCTGGAGGGAATCGAGGGTGCGCAGCGGCCCGCGCTTGCGCGCCTCGCGCAGCTCTCGCTCTTCGCCCCTCTGCGCCGGCAGATGCGGGTAGCGCTTGTTCGTTCCCACTGTGACATCGTTACGGGAACATCAGACGTCGAGCGTGGCTACTTCGCCTCGGGCGTCCCGCAGTTGGGGCATAGGAGGTAGCCGCCGTCCTCGTCGACGAACTCGAACACGTCGCGGCACCGCGCGCAGTTGATCTTGCCCTGGTGCATTCGCCATGCGTCGACGTAAAACCATGTTCCGTCAATGCCCGGGTAATGGCTCAGCTCGCTGTTGGTGGGACGCCGTGCGGGGAGTCCCGTGTTGTGACCGACAACGGTCGCGCCGGACCTGCGGTAGAAGTCCGCGCTATTATTCCGGTCGTCCACGAACCCGTCGAGGTAGCGGCCACCATGAGGAAGAGCCCAGTACGCGGCCTCTGAAAGCAGCTCTCGGCCGATACCGGACCCGCGGGCCTCAGGCAGCACGAAGAGGGCGGCGAGGATTCGGTGTGTTGTTGCGAACTGCCGCGCGGCGTCGGGCTCTTTCGATATCAGCTCGTCGGACACGAACGGCTCGACCACGGCGCCGCCCAGCATCATCCCCCGGTCATCACTCGCACCGATGATGATGCTCGGCTCAGGGTGGGTGTCGTCTCCGAAGATCCTCCGGAGCTGCGCCGCTCTTCGCCGGTCGTCGGCCGCCACCATATGCGGGGGCGCATAGCCGATGATGAGCTGCGCCGCGACGGTCTGCACAATCTGCCTGGCCTGCGGGGTGTCAATCCGTCCTACGCCCATCTGTCCTACTCGCTCTCTACCTGCACGGTTGTCTCTGGCGACACATGGCTGAATGTGCCAGCCGGGGCCTCAAGAATCGCGTCTACGACACCCGGGGACGCCTCACGGGGGCATGGGTCCGTCGAACACGGCTGGAGCGTCACAACGCCCGTCACGCGCCCGTCGCGGATCCACACGACGTCGAGCGGCACACGGGTGTCCTGCATCCACACCTCCGTGCGCTGTGCGTGCTCGAGCGGGAACCACATGCCGGTGCCCTCCGGCACGCTGTCGCGCCCGCTGAGCCCTTGGCGCTGCGCCTCGGTGCTGGTTGCTTGCTCGGCGGTGACCGTCACCCCGTCGATGGTCACGCGCAGCTCGTCGACGCCCGCTGAGCATCCGGCGAGTATCGCTGTGAGAACGGCGGCCGCCGCCGCCGCTCTGAACGTACGGTGCACGGAACTATGCCGCTTGGAAGGTGACCACTCCGCCGGACAGGACGAAGATCAGGCCCGCAGCGATGAAGCCAACGATGCCAATGACGAGGCTTCCCGTCTTGGGTTCCATAACGCTTCTCGTGGCGAAGGAGTAGATGACAAGGATCACGGACGCGACGGCAGCCACGATCGCAACCCACTGGATGATGTTGTTCAGGTTCTCAAACATTGCGGTTCGCTTTCGTCATTCCAGCGGCCGGCCCACGGGGCCGGTGCCGGGGGGCATCAGCTCGAAGTGCTTGCCCCCGTTGAATTCACGCTCCAGGTCCTCGACGAGGCCCATGACGCCGTGCAGCTGCATGTCGGTCATGTTCCGCCAGCGGTACTTATCCCGACCAGCGAAGTACGCGGCGCGGATGCGGCCGCTCTGGTCGCTGTCCGCGTAGTAGGTCATCTTCGGGCGGGTGAGCTTGCTCGCTCCCTCTCCCCCGCTCGGCGTCGATGCTGCCGGCGCTTCCGCAGCCGGGGTCGGTGTCGGCTGCGCTGCCGGCACTGCCTGGGTGTTGACGGGCGTCTGCCCGCTGAGCGCGGACGTGCGGCGTTCGCTTCGCTTCGTGGCCATGTTCTTAGTTCCTTCCGGTGAGCTGGTTGAGGTATCCGTCGTAGATCGCTGCGAGCTCGCGCCAGTCCGGGCCACCCTCGTCGAGCCCGAGCCCGTCCTCAGTCGCATCCGAGATTGACTGCCGCTTTGGAACAGGCGGGGTGAGCAGCGAGAGGCCGCGCGCCTCGGCGGCCGCCTCGATTTCGCTCGCCCAGTGGCCGCCTCCGACCGTGCGGGACTCGTGCTGGTTGAGAACGACGCCGCCAACGCGCAGCCGGGGGTTGTAGCTGTTCTGCACCTGCGTGATGGTGTCGAGAAGCTTGGCGAGCCCGTTCGCGCTCCAGAGCTTCGTCTGCGTAACCTCGACCAGCTCGTCATCAACGCGCTCGCGGCCTGGATGTTCCACAGGTAGAGCCGTGCCGCCTCGACGACGTCTCCCGTGGCCTGCCTGTAGGTCTGGAATCGGGCGGTCGGGATGGCGTGCTCGATCTGCCTGGCGGCACAATATGTCAGCCTGGGCACTGGATACTTGCCTTTCGTTCGGGGGAGCGGTACTGTTTAGCCCATATAGCGGGACAGTACCCGCAGTTACAGGACACCGGCGCTGAGATTAGATCTCAGGGCCGGTTCCTTTTTTGCTTGGCCACAGGGCGGCCACACGAGCATCGAGCTACACGCCCAGGCGACTACCCGTCGTCTACCTTCGTAGCTGGGGTCTGCTCGGGGGAATGCAGTCGACTACCAGGCACTTTGCTCATTGGAGGGCCACGCGCTGTCCCGATGTCTCACCCCGTAGCAACATCGCTCTGATGTGGGTCGGTTCGCAGCATGATTCCTGAGATGCACTGTCCTTAGCCTGCAGAACATGCGCCAGGCGGAGCAACTGCACGCCGAACGTAAACGAAATCGCCGAGTCAGCGGTTCGATTGCTGTGCGATGTCGGGTTTCGCTCTGCCATCTGCTGCTCCCACGGTGCAGGGTACGCGAGGTCGAGCGCATCGCCCTCGATGACGACGTGCTTGACTCCGCGTGCAGACAGGAGGTCATGAAGGGCGAAGGCCACGGTTGATTTTCCTACACCGGATCGCCCGCCGATCAGAAGCATATGCGTGCTGTTCATGGCCTCATGATGACATGTCCCGATGTCGGAGGGCTATCAGCGGCTTGCCCACCGTCGAGGCGCTGATCAACGGTTTCGCCGCCTAGTGATGTCATGACCTTCTCGTGTGTGTGGCAGTAGGCCACTTCGAGTGAGGCAGCGGGTATCGAAAGGTAAACTGCCCGCATGCAGCAGACTCAGCCACACGTCATATGGATCAACGGTGCGTTCGGTTCGGGCAAGACGACGGCAGCGAAGTTGTTGGCACGAAAAGTTCCCGGTGTGGTGATCGTTGACCCTGAAGAGGTCGGGGCTCTTCTAAGGCCTGTTCTTCAGCCGGTGGTGCCCGTCCACGACTTCCAGGAATGGCCCGCATGGAGAAAGCTTGTGGCTACCACGCTCAACGCTGTCCTCCGGGAGTTGCCGGAGGGCAGCCCCGTGACCATCGTTGTTCCCCAGACTGTGATGGTGGAGGACTACTGGTCGGAGATTACGTCCGACCTTGATCCATCGGTCCGACTCACGCCTGTGGTACTGAACATCGATCCAGTAGAACACCGACGCCGCGCAGAAGAGGACACTGAAGAGTCTGGTGCTCTGCGATGGAGGCTGAACAAATTCCCAGTCTTTCAACAGGCAGCATGGCTCCGACGTGCGTTTACCAACATCGACGTTTCCTCGTTGACCCAGGAGCAGACGGTCGCAGCTATCAGGGCGGTGGCGTTCCCTCCCGACCCTGAAGCTGTGTGAGGGGCAGGTCACGATCGGATACAAAACCTTATGTCCCTCTGTGTAACGTGACCCGGTTTGAGACGACAGCTTTAGGTGCGGAGTTGGGCCCTGCACGCCACAGAGCGACCACAGAATCACGCCATATATCGATCACATTCACAGTCCTAACCACTCTTTTTGATACACTTCTCAATTAAGGCAATGACATCATTGAGACAAAGGGTCAGACATGACGAGAGTCAGCACACTGTTCGATCAGCACGGGCGGCCAGAGGATCGGGTGCAGATCATCCGCCAGGGCAAAAACACCACCCAGATCCGGCGAGCGGCGAACCATGGCCGGTCCTGGACGGACGAGGACGAGCAGGTCGACTTTGAGGAGATCTTGGACGTCGACCAGGATGCAGCCCCCACGGATAAAGTGGCTTCCGTCCGGGAGCCGCAGGCTTCAGCCGAATCGGCCTCGGCGTCAGTGGTGGGGCAGCAGGTGTCCTACATTCGGGTCTCTAGTAT
>JBAQXA010000589.1:0-1873 GCA_049299195.1 Nocardioides sp. | reverse complement strand
GCAGGTCCCGTCGTGGTGAACGTTCCACCGCCGACGGCTTCGGTGTAGGTGCCGCGGATCGTGCCGCTGGCGTTGTCCCACGTGATGCTGTCTACCTGATCCTTGTTGACGGCGGCGATCAGCTCGTCGTATCGGGTCGGGTTGCTCGGGGGCGTCATGGTGGAGACCCAGATGACGGCCGCGGCGACGACGGCGAGCAGCGCCCACATGAGCCACCGCGGCAAGCCGCCATCGACAAAGCCGCTGGGCTTTTGATTGGGCCGCCGTTGGGGATCGGGTGTTTGAGGAGAATTGGACATTGTCGCTAAGCCTACGACCCGCGAGCGACAGTGAGCAGACGCGAGGTTCGGAATCGCCCGTTTTGAGCGTCAATTTCGTCCCGCGGGGCAAAATCTGTGACCAACGCCACATGGCGTCGTGGGTGGGAGATCAGGACCTGCTCAGAAATCCCCACCCGGCGAACGCTCGTGGAATACGGTGATCGACATGGGACGCAAATGTGCTCGACCTCAATGCGGTGAGAATGCGGTGGCGACGATGTCCTATGCCTATGCCAAATGCGCTGTCCTCATCGAAGATTTGCACGTGGAATCGCATCCGATGACCCACGATCTGTGCAAACTTCACGCAGAATCGATTCGCGTGCCGAAAGGTTGGACACTGACCGATGATCGAGAGTCCCAACGTGTTGGAGAATCAGCGTTCGAACGCTTCGCCGGATAGCAACGCGGTCGTACTCGGTCGCCTCCTCATCGCATGGGTAGGCGCGCACAGCTTCGGCATCCTGTGGGCGATGCTCGCCTCGCCGTTGGTAGCAGCAGACGGTAAGGCCGTCGGAGCTGGCCCCATTTTTGTCCAAAACCTTGGTTTGTGGATCGGCCTTGGCATAGCGGCGGTGTGGCTAGTAGTCGGACCGTTCGCTCGGCTGCGAACCACGAGTCGAGCGGAGATCGCCAGTTCGCTTCGACTTTCTGGTCGACCGATCGATCTGGCGCTCGGTGTGGTGGCCGGTTGGGGACTTCATTGGGCGATCGTGGCCGTCTATTGGGTCATCGAGCAGTTCGCCGACAAGGTCGATATTGGCGAGACGGCCGAGGAGCTGGTGCAAAATTCCGAGTCGGTGACCGGCCGAATTCTCCTGATTCTGTTGGTCGTCGTCGGTGCACCATTGTTTGAGGAATTGTTCTATCGCAGCGCGGTTCTCAAGGTGCTGACGCCCAACTTTGGTGTTGTCGCGTCGGTCATCGCCGGCGGCATTTTCTTCGGTATTGCGCACTTTCAGGCCGACCAGATACCAGGTCTGACATTGGTGGGCATCGTTCTGGGCGTTCTCCATGTGAAGACCAAACGCAGCCTCGCGAACATGGCTGCCCATGCCACATTCAATCTGCTGACCGTCCTCAGCCTTTGGAAACTTGGCATACCAGGCATTGCGTAGCGACCCCATGGGGTAGTTCACCTAGCGACACGCTCTATGGTTATGCGAATGTCTCGACCCAGGGGAGCCGAATAAGCATGCCGAATGAAGCTGAGCCGCTTGGCCGCGCCGAGGGCGAGGTTGCAATGCAACCAACAGATTCGACCTCAGTTGGCAGCGACCGCAAGGGCGCAGGTCGTGCCAGAAAAGCGGTCTCCCTGCCCAAGGCTCCGACCTGGTTGGCCAACGCCGGATCCTATTTTCGGGTGTCGTCGCCGCCATTGATCCAGCCGCCCGCCCGTTTGGCGGAGTTCTCTGGATTGATCGTCGCGCTGATCTGCTCGCTGTTCATCTTCTCCACCTTGCACCCGGATCTGATCTTCTCGAACACGGTGACGACCGGCGGAGATATGGGCGCGCACGTCGTGGCCCCCGACTTCCTCAAAGAGCACCTCC
>JBAQXA010000588.1:0-3166 GCA_049299195.1 Nocardioides sp. | reverse complement strand
GGCGGGGCCCGCCCGATCGGCGACCTGGGGCGTCGGCAGGCTCGGCCGGCCCCCCGACATACGGGGCCGAGAAGCGCTGGAGGGAGTCCGGCCCGGCCCGCAGGAGGCCTTCGCCCGGTCGCCGCGGGAGGTGGTCGGCATCGGGGACGCCGAGGGTCTGGCGTGACTCGGCTTCGCTGAACGTGCGCAGGCCGATACGGAAGGACAGATGCGCTTCGAGTCCGCGCAGGCGGCCCTCGTCGAGGCGCTGGGTCGCCAGCAGCAGATGGAGCCCCAGGGAGCGTCCGACGCGGCCGAGAGCGGCAAAGGTCTCGGCGAACTCCGGGTGGGCGTGCAGCAACTCGGAGAACTCGTCGATGACGATGACCAGACTGGGCAGCGCGGGGACTGATGGTGTTTCGAGGCCGGCGCTGGTGTGGGCTGGAGCGTGGGCCTGGGCATGCGCTTGCGTCAACTGGTGCACGTTGGCGTGCCCGGCCTCCCGGAGGAGGTGTTGGCGCCGGTCGACTTCGCCGGCAAGCGCGTCGGCCAGCCGCTCCACCAGTCCTGCCTCGGCCGCCAGGTTGGTGACCAGGGCACTCACCTGAGGCAGGCGGGACAGTCCGTCGAAGGTGGCGCCGCCTTTGAAGTCGATGAGCAACAGGTTGAGCTGCTCCGGCGGGTGCGCCAGGGCGAGCCCCAACACGAGCGAGCGGAGCAATTCGGACTTGCCCGAGCCGGTGGCGCCCACCACTAGGCCGTGTGGCCCCATGCCCCCATGGGCGGCCTCGCGGAGATCGAGCATGACTGGGTTGCCGCCGGGGTCAAGGCCCAGTGGCACCTGCAGCTGGGCAGGGCCGCGGGTCGCCCAGCGAGCATCCAGGTCGATGGCGGCCAGTGACGTCACCCCGCACTGGGCCAAGAAGTCCGATAGGGGCTCCAGCCGCGGGCGCCTCCGCAGCAAGGCCTCGGCCTCTGCCGGGCTGCACGTGGCGGCCTGGGCGGTGCCCTCGGGCGTCGTCACGCGGTCGCCGCTCACCTCCACGCGCAGAGGCGGACCCGCGGAGCGGGCCTCGGGTGCTAGGCGACGCAGGGTGATCTCCTGGGCGGTGACCGTGACCTCCAAGACGGGTTGATGCGGCGCTCGGGGGTGAGGGAGGTGTCGCAACCAGGGCTCGTGCGGCCCGATCCACGCGAGCGTCTCGCCACGGCGGAGCCAGTCAACGGCGAGCGCGCGTGCGACCGGGAGCGCCTGCGGCCCCACGAGCAGGAGTGGTGCCACGTCGAGGTCGACCTCAAGGGGGAGCCCGTCCACGCGGGAGTACGCCGCGGCCAATCGGTCGGCGAGGAGAGCACAGCCCGGATCGGCCTCCGGGCTGCGGGCGGCCGGCTCCACAGGGGTCGCGAGCGTGTGCCACCCCAACACGAGTGCCGTCGGGGCGGGTGGCCGGAGTTGACGCGCCGTCACCCCAGCGGCGAGGGCGTTTCGGGTGGCGGCGAGCTGAGCGGCATACGACCGACGGAGCTTGGTCAGCTCTCGGTGACGGGTGCGCTGTTGGCGGTCGAGCTGCGCGAGGAGCATCACCAGTGTGCTGCTCAGGAGCACTGCGGCCAGGACGAGGCTGCGGGCGCGCCCGGCGCCGCTGCTGCTCAGGCCCACCATCGCCGCCATCGAGCCGGCGCCGCCGAGCATCGGGAGCAGGTGCACCAACCCGCCACCGTGGGCGTCACGGTCGGGTTGGTCCGGGACGGGCGGCAGTCGTGGGGGCGCGTCAACCAGTGCCGACCAACTCACGATGGCGTGCCTCCTCCCAGGTCTCGGCCGAGGCTGCGCCCCCGGACGGCTCTGAGACTAGGCAGCAGCGGGGACAGTCATCGGGGCTCAGAAGGGTGCCTGTGGATAACTCATCTCGGGGGTTCCGGAAGTCGGTCAGACTCACCAACCTGGGAGGCGCCAACGACCAGAGCGGTCGGCGGCGAAAGGAGCAACGATGTCCAGCACAATCTCTGGGGTGCCGCCCACCGGCGCACATCTCGCGGGCGGTCAAGGCCTCCATCAGGCCGAGGGCGCGCTGACCAGGGCCGCCCACGAAGTCGCTGCGGCGCGGGCAGATCTGACCGCGATCGGCACCCGGCTCGAAGGTCAACTGGCGGGCCTGCCCAGCCAATGGTCCGGCGCAGGTGGCACGGCCTTCAGCCGCGTTCACCTGGCCTGGGCGGAGCAGCAGGCGCGGATCGTGAGTGCGCTCGACGGGTTCGTCGCCTCGTTGCAGGAGACCGAGCAGGCGACCCTTGCGGCCGACGTCGCGCAGAGCGCGGCGATGTCGCAGATCGCGTCCAGGCTCGGGGGTGCGGCATGAGCGGGATCACCGTCGTTCATGGCGCCCTCGAAGGCGCTGCCGGCGATCTGCAGGCCGGTGCCCAGCAGATCCGCGCCCGGCTCGACGGACTCGAAGCCGCATTGGCGCCGCTGCGGGTCGATTGGGACGGCGCCGCGACCGAGGCGTATGCCGCCGCGAAGCGTGTGTGGGACACCGCAGCCGCTGAGCAGGCAGCGTTGTTGGGTCAGGTCGGTGCCGCCGTCGCCCAGGCCAATGCCGACTATCGGGCCGCCGACCTGCGCAACGCGGCCCGATTCTGAACCGCGGGTCCAGGCGATGACGGCCGATGTGAGCGTGGCGATCGCCACCGACCGAGGGCGGATCGAGGTGACCTGCCCCGGCGAGACCCCGGCTGCCGAACTGGCCGCCGAGCTCGCGGGGCGTGTCGCAGCCCCCGGTGACGGAGTCGCTGGCCTCGCGCGGCTGCACAACCTGGTGGGCGAGCCCCTGGACCCCGACGTGGGGCTCGTCCACCAGACCCAGCCAGGGCAACTTCTCGTGCTTCGGGCTAGTGCTCACGGGGCCGCGCCCGTCGATGACGCCGCATCGCTGGTCGCTGAGTTTGGTGGGGAGTTTGGTGCGGAGGTCGGGGCGGAGGTCGGGGGGATCGACGGCGCGGCGGTGGGCGTCGGGCTCGCGGTGGCTGTCTCGGCGATCTCGGCAACGGTTGCGGCGCTCGTGTGGAGTGATCCAGCGCGGGTCGCGGTGCTGCTCGGGGGAGGTGCGGTGCTGTTGCTCGTTGGCCTTGTCCTGAGCGGGGCGACGCTGGCCCGAGCTGAGCAGCCGGCCGCTGTCCTCCGCTGGGG
>JBAQXA010000587.1:0-4206 GCA_049299195.1 Nocardioides sp. | reverse complement strand
GCGCTGAGCAGCACCTCGCGGCCATCGTGAAGTTGCGGGAAGACGTGGGGAACATCGTCGGCGCAACGACCTCGGAGCAGATGTCGAAGTCATATAAGGACGAGGCCAAGCGCGAGTTCAATTTCGCAGTTGGCTCCTACCTGCTTGGAGGTGCATTCCTCGTCGGGCTTGCGGTCTTCCTGATCCACACCATGAGCGACCTAGGTCCAAAGACTGAAGCAACGTGGCAGTACATGTCGCTCAAAGTCGGGGTGAGCGCTGCACTGGTGACCGCAGCCACGATCGCATTCAGGCTAGGACACAAGTTCCTTGACAGTTCTCGGTCTCACAAGCGCATGTCCATCGAACTGGTCGCGATGATCCCGTTCCTCTCCGACCTCGAAGAGGATGACACAGGCAGCCTCCGCACTGCCAAACTGGCCTTCTTCAACCGGTCCTTCGGGCAGCACCCTGAGCAGTCACATCAGGCCGACACAGACTCTCAGGACGGCCTCGCTGGCGTTGTTCCCGACTTGGTGAAGGCCGTGCTAGAACTTTCAAAGAAGGGCGACCCGGTCTAGCCATCGCCCAGCATCGAGGCACGAAGCGGCGCATTCGGTTCGGGCCTCACGGCTGGGCGGTTTCGTGTCGGGCCTAGAACAGGTCGCGCGGCGTGACCCCAAGCGCGTCGGCCAGCGTGTAGAGGTTGTCGAGGCCGATGTTCCGCTTGCGCCCCGACCTTGAAGGTGCGGAGGGCTCCGGCCTCAATGAGCCGCGAGACGGTGCGGTGGGAGACGTTCAGCCGCTCGGCCGTCTCTTGCTTGTTCAAGGCCATGTCTGGCATGGGTCCTCCTTGGTGCGAGGACTGACCCCAGACGCAACGAAGCCCGGAGCCGGTCCCAAGTGGGTTCCTCTGCTGCGGGCTGTCTGAGTTCCGCCTTAGGCGCGGCGACCGACTCACCCTCTGCCCGCTGGCGCGGGCCTCCGGTCGTGGGACCGGGATGGCGGGGCATCGCCCGGCTTCTGCGGGGCTTTGCAGGAAGCAACCTATGGGCGTGGCTGGCGGAGCGCAACATCCGCTGACAGACGGAGGACCGCCGCGGCAGAAGCACACGGGGTCTGAAGGTCTGTGGCCCCAATCTGGCCCCAACTGGCACCCTCAGCCATGCCGAGTCAGGCGTTGCCACGGTAGACCACCCATAGGGCCTCTGACCTGCGGAGACGCGGCATCCGTGCAGGTGGCAGGCCTATCGGGCGTCGGCCCTGAAACGCCCTTTTAATCCGTAGGTTGTGGGTTCGAGTCCCACGGGGCCCACCGATGGCGGCTCCTGCCCCAACTCAGGGGCGTTGGTAGATCTCACGGCGATGGCCCACGGCGACGACGAGCACGAGCAGCACCCCGTCGTGGACCTCGTAGACGATCCGGTAGTCGCCGGTGCGGACCCGCCACTCGCCCGCCCCGCCGACGAGTTTCCTTGCGCCGCTCGGCCTCGGATGGTCGGCCAGCAACTCGATGGCCGCCTGCACCCGGCGCCGACCCGCGGGATCCAGCTTTCGGAGCTGTCGCACGGCAGCCGGGGCGACCTCGACGCGGTAGGTCATGCCAGGCCGAGGTCGGCCTTCACCTGCTCCCAGGGGATCGCCACCTCGCCCGCGGCCATCTCCGCACGGGCTGCCGCGGCCGCCTCGATGTCGGCCAGGTCCTCCGCGGCCGCGATCAGCCGGTCAAGGTCATCGGCGTCGATGACTGCGGCCACCCGCTGGCCCCGGCGGGTCAGATAGACCGGGTCGTGGTCGACGCGCGCCGCATCAACGACGTCCGCCAGCCGGGCGCGCGCGTCGCTGACGGTCATCTCAGTCATGCTTTCCAAGTTACGCGGTAAAAGCGGATTTGTACATTTCCGCACCGCGGCCCGGGCTCACCGAGATCTGGCCCTCGCGTCCCGAGGCCCGGTCCTGAATTCGGTGGCATAGTTGTGGCATGAGTCGTACACGCGTGAGCACGACGGTCGACGCAGACCTCTTGGCGAGCGCCCGCAAGGCTTCCGGGAAGCCGGACTCCGCGCTGATCGACGAGGCCTTGGCCGCACTGCTGGCCCGCCATCGCGCCGCAGAGGTCGACGCGAGCTACGCGGCCTACGATGCCCATCCCCTCGACGAACCCGATGCGTGGGGCGACCTCGCGTCCTTCCGGCGCGCAGCCGGAGCTTCATGAACGACCTGCCCGCCCGGGGGGAGGTGTGGTGGTGCGAGATGGCCGAGATCGGCCGCCGACCCGTCGTCGTCCTCTCTCGGGACGTCGCGATCCCGCGCCACCGCCGGGCACTCATCGCTCCCTGCACGACCACCATCCGGAACCTCCCGAGCGAGGTCGTCCTCGAACCGGGCGAAGATCCGGTGCCTCTGCGCTCGGCGGTCAACCTCGACGCCGTCGAAAGCGTCTCGACTGCGGTTCTCACCGAACGCCTCGGCCGCGTGGCCGAGGCTCGGATGCGCCAGATCTGCGCCGCGTTGGCCGTCGCCCTGGACTGCGCAGAGTGAGCCCTCGGTGAGTGAGCCAGCCGAGCGCGCGGGCGACTCCGCCAAGGAGTGGATCGCACTCCAGTCGCCGATCTGGGTGCCCTACCTCTGGTGGGCCATCCTGGTCGGCTCGATCATCGCCAGCATGAGCGGCGACCAGGGCGGCCCCTGCAGCGTCGAGGCGCCCTGCGCGCCGGACGCGATCTTTCCCCTTGTCGTCGCATTGGTGGGCATGTCGGCCGCCGCGACCTGGTGGCTCCCGATCACCGGGCTGGCGGTTGGCGCGGCATACGGATTGCTGGGAGCCCTGTACGACCCCAGCGCTCCAGGCAGGTATGCCGGTGCCCTCACCGCTTGCGTCGCCCTCGGGCTGCTTCTCTTCATCCGGTCTCTGCGGGGCAAGCAGGCGGACGTCGCGGCCGAGGCGTCGATGACCGCCGCCCTGAGCGAGGCGCCTCCCCCGAACGCTCGGCGAAAGACCCCCAGCTTCGGTCGAATCTCCGCAACCGTGCTCGGCGCGGGTGGGCTCGGGCTGCTGGTCCTCATCGGGTCGGTCCTGGGCTACCGGCACCAGACGAGGGTCGAGGAGGACCACCTGAGCAGGGCCACCACCGTTCAGGCCCGCGTCATCACCTGGACGGACAGCGACTTCCATCAGGCATTCAGGATCGAGTCGGGCGACCGCAGCGGCGCCCGCGTGAGCATCGAAGTCTTCGAGGAACTGCCGCGCGAGAGCGTCTGGCCGGTCATGCTCGACCCCGAGGACCCGAGCTGGGCCCGACTTGTGAGCGAGCCCAAGGGCTACACGTGGTGGTTCGGTTGGGCCCTGGTCGGCGGGAGCGTCGCCCTCTGGAGCCTCGGCTTCCTCTGGCTGCGCTGGCGGAGCCGACCCCGAGAGACCCCAGGGGTGACGATCGAGATCGACCTTCGAGGGGATACGGCCGCATTGATCCTGCCCCCCGGTGGGAAGCGCATCGCGATGGTCGACCTCGCGGGGCTCCCCAGGGGAGGCGCGACCCGCCGCGTCCGCTCCGCAACAGTGCGCGGACCGATCGCCGACGGCGCGTGGGTCACCATCGAGACCAAGGACGGGCCGCTGCCGGTCGACGGGCCCATGCGTTCCGTCGAGTTGTGGCGCGGCAACCTGCTGCCCTCCTTCGTGCTCAGTGATCGCGCCAACTCCTTGTGGGATCACTTGGCCGGGGCCTTGTTCGCGCTCTGGCATGGGTTGCTGGTCACGCTCGGTGGCGTCGTCATCGGCTTTGCCCTGTGGCAGGCCGGGCCCGCATGGGCAGCGGCGCACGGCGAGGGCGTCCCTGGTTCGATCCTCGTGACCAGCGAGTCCTGCGGCAAGAGATGCAGCTACTACGGCGACTTCCGCAGCGACGACGGTCGCCACGTCTTCAAGGACGTCGAACTCATCGGCGCCAGCGGCGACGTCGGATCCAGCATTCCGGCCTACTACGAGGGAGACAGCCCCAACCCGACCGAGGTCTATGCACCCGGATGGGGAGGGCTGCTCGAGAGCGGCTTCTTCCTCGGGCTCGGGGTGTTCATCGGGGGAGCCTCACTCCTGCGACTCCTGGAGACCTTCGCCAGGCGCAGACGACCCCCGACCGGGCGTCACGGCGCCCCGCCGGAATAGCCCACGGCTGCCGTCGCGCGCACCGGGGCCGGCTCACTCGCTGACGGGCGCGGGCATCAGGC
>JBAQXA010000586.1:0-1505 GCA_049299195.1 Nocardioides sp. | reverse complement strand
GTGCTGGCCCTAGCCGTGATGTCGACCGCCTTCACTTCTCTCGCCGTGGCCACCGGCTTCGAGCGCCGGTATGCCGTGATCAAGCGGCTCGGCGCCACACCCCTAGGCCGCGAAGGACTGCTGCTGGGCAAGACCGCCGCCCTCGTCATCGTGCAACTGATCCAGTTCGCGGTGATCACGGGAGTGGGCCTCGCCCTGGGCTGGCGGCCGAGCGTCTCCCTCCTGGGGGTGCTGGCCACGGTGATTATGGGCACCGCGGCCTTCGCGACGTGGGGCCTGTTCCTGGCCGGCACGCTTCGCGCGGAGGCCACCCTCGCCGCCGCCAACCTGATCTACCTCCTCCTGCTGGCGGGAGGCGCGGTGGTCCTGCCGGCGACCACTTACGGCGGACTCGGCTCGCTCGTCCAGTGGCTGCCGTCCGGGGCTCTCGGCGAGAGCATGCGGGCCGCGTTGGTCGACGGCTCGATCGACTTCACCCGCCTCGCGGTGCTCGCGGCTTGGGCGCTCGCGGGCGGCGTACTCACAGCAAGGAGCTTCCGATGGGAGTGATCTCGGGCGATCCCGCCGCCCTGCGGCGCTGGGGTTGGGCGACGTTGATCGCCAATGTCGGGCTCATCGTGACCGGCGGCGCCGTCCGGCTCACCGGCTCGGGCCTCGGCTGCCCCACCTGGCCCAAGTGCACCACCGACTCCTATGTCCCGCACGACGCCCTCGGCATCAACGGCGCCATCGAGTTCGGCAACCGCACGCTCACCTTCGTGTTGGCCGCGATCGCGATCGGGACGTTTCTCGCGGTGCGGCGTAGCCCGCGCACCGATCTGCGCCCCTTGGCGCTGATCCTCGGCCTGAGCATCCCGGGCCAGGCGGCTCTCGGCGGCGTCACGGTCCTCAGCGAGCTCAACCCCTGGGTGGTTTCGCTACACCTGATGTGGTCCATGGTGATCGTCGCCCTGGCGGTGACCTTCCTCCAGCGCGTCTCGCGACCCCCCGCGATCGAGGCGACAACGGGACGCGCCCTACCGGAGGTGCAGCCCGCGCTGGCTGGACAACTCACCCTGATTCGCGGCATCGCGGTGGCGGCCTACGCCGCCGTCTGGGTCGTGGTCTATGTGGGCACGATCGTCACCGGGTCGGGGCCCCACGCTGGCGATGCCGACGCGCGCCGCAATGGCTTCGACCCCGAGAAGGTGAGCCAACTCCATGCGGACGCGGTCTTCCTCTTGGTCGGCCTCACCATCGGGTGGTTGGTCGTCACTCAACTCCTGGGCCTCACCGCTGCCCGCACCGCCGTGGTCGCGCTGCTGGTGGTGGAACTGGCTCAGGGGGTGGTGGGCTACGCGCAGTACTTCAACGACCTGCCGATTGTGCTGGTCGGCCTGCACATGTTGGGGGCCGCCGTGCTGGTCGCGGTCGGCACCGAAGCCTGGCTGCGCACCAAGAGTTTGCGCACCGGTTAGGCAAAGAGTCCCCTTGGGCCATAGACGCGGCTCAGCCGAGCCCACTAC
>JBAQXA010000585.1:0-1697 GCA_049299195.1 Nocardioides sp. | reverse complement strand
ACCGCCGGCAGCGTCGGCAACGCCCGCTCGACCCTGGACGAGACGTTCCTGGTGGTCAGCGGCGACGCCGTCACCGACATCGACCTCACCACGCTGTGGCGGTCGCACCACGCCAGCGGTGCGGCGGCCACCCTCGGCCTGGCCCATGTGGCCAACCCTTTGGAGTTCGGGATCGTCATCACCACCGAGGACGGCGCCATCGAACGATTCCTGGAGAAGCCCACGTGGGGCCAGGTGTTCAGCGACACCGTCAACACGGGCATCTACGTCCTCGATCCACGTGTCTTCGACTACATCCCCGAGGGACGCAGCGTCGACTTCTCCGGCGACGTCTTCCCGGCCATGCTGGCCGCCGGCGAGCGACTCGTCGGGTCCGTGGTCGACGGGTACTGGGAAGACGTCGGCACCCACGAGGCATACCTCGCCGCCCACCACGACGCGCTCGACCAGCGAGTGCGCGTCGACATCCCCGGATTCCGGGTCAACGACGGCGTCTGGCTGGGGGAGGGGGCCGAGATCTCCCCAGAGGCCCGGGTGCTCGCGCCGGTCGTGATCGGCGCCGGGTCCACCGTGGAGGCCGGGACCACCGTCGGCCCCTATGCCGTGCTCGGCAACAACGTCCGGATCCGGACCGACGCCCACATCGAGCGAAGCGTGATCCACGACAACGTCTACGGCGGTGTCCGCGCCGACGTGCGCGGGGCCATCGTCGGGCGCGGCTGCAACGTGCGCAACAGCGTGCGCCTTGCCGACGGCGTGGTCCTCGGTGAGCAGGTGGTGCTCGGCGCCGAGTGCGTCGTGAGTCAGGACGTCAAGGTCTATCCGTCCAAGACGGTGGAGGCCGGCGCCGTCGTCAACTCCAGCATCGTCTGGGAGTCCAAGGGAGTGCGCAGCCTGTTCGGCCGTGACGGGATCGCCGGGCTGGCCAACGTGGACGTCACCCCGGAGCTGGCCGTCAAGGTCGCCTTGGCCTACGGCACGACGTTCCGCAAGGGGACGACGATCGCCATCTCCCGTGACAGCAGCCGGGCCGGGCGGATGCTCAAGCGGGCGATGATGGCCGGTCTGAATGCCGTCGGTGTCGACGTCCTCGACCTCGAGGTGGCCAGCGTGCCGGTCACCCGGTTTCTCGCCCGCTCTCCTCGAGCCGAGGCGGGGCTCACCGTCCGACTCCATCCCGACGACACCGATCAGGTCATCGTCCGCTTCTTCGACGGGGCCGGGATCGACATCACCGAGGCGGCCCAACGGCGGATCGAGCGGTTGTTCCAGCGTGAGGACGTGCGCCTGGCCCGCGCCGACAGCATCGGCGACATCAACTTTCCCCCGCGCGCGTCGGAGGAGTACACCCAAGCTCTGCAGGCAACCGTGGCGCCCGACGCCATCCGCGCCGCCGGCTTCAAGCTGGTGGTCGACTACAGCTACGGGGCGATGGGCGCGGTGATGCCCACCCTGCTGGGCAAGCTCGCCGCCGACGTGCTGGCCGTGAACCCGTTCGTCTCGACTGCTGGACGCCTGGCCTACGACGCGGCGGAGGGGGCCGAACGCCTCGGCGCCCTGGTTCGGGCCTCGGGCGCTCAACTCGGGGCGCAGATCGACGCCGACGGCGAACGACTCACCTTGGTGGACGAGACCGGCCGGATCCTCTCCCATACCGAGGCGATGCTGGCCTTCGTCTCGTTGATCCCGCGTCACCT
>JBAQXA010000584.1:0-3422 GCA_049299195.1 Nocardioides sp. | reverse complement strand
CCCGACTCCCAGGCCTCCAGCGGGACATAGGGCGGGTTGCTGACCACGACATCGACGGTCCCGGCCAACTCATCAAACGCTTCGGCCATGTCGCCGTGGCGCAACTCAACGCCGGTGCCGGCCAGGTTGCGCGCGGCCCAGGCATGGGCGCTGTCGCCCAACTCGACCGCATAGACACGCGCCTGCGGCACCTCATCGGCGACGGACTTCGCGATCGCACCAGACCCCGTGCAGAGGTCGACCACGACGGGCGCCGCCAAGGGGGCCGCTTGCTCGATCGCCCAGCCCGCGAGGAGTTCGGTCTCCGGCCGGGGCACGAAGACCCCGGGGCCGACCGCGAGCTCGACGTGACGAAAGCCGACCGAACCGGTGAGGTGCTGCAGCGGCACCCGCGCCGAGCGCCGGGCCACCAGGTCGTCCAATCGGGCCGCCTGTTCCGGAGTTAGGGAGATGGACTCCCCCGTCGTGACCAACCCCAGCAGCGCCTTGCGTTCCATGCCGAGAGCGAGAGCCACCAGCTCTTGGGCGTCGTATTGCGGGCTCGGCACCTGAGCCTCGGCAAGCCGGGCCGACACCTCTGTGATCAGGCTGGCGAGCGAACCGGTCATGACCGCTCGGGTCCGATGGCGTCCAGCCGGGCCGCCAAGTCGGCCCGCACGCAACTGTCGATCACCGGGCCGAGCTCGCCATCGAGCACCTGATCGAGGTTGTAGGACTTAAAACCCGTGCGGTGATCGGAGATCCGGTTCTCCGGATAGTTGTAGGTGCGAATCCGCTCGCTTCGGTCCACGGTGCGCACCTGGGATCGGCGCGCATCGCTGGCCTCGGCATCGGCGGCTTCTTGGGCGGCGGCGAGCAGTCGAGCGCGCAGGATGCGGAGCGCCTGCTCCTTGTTTTGCAGCTGGCTCTTCTCGTTTTGGCAGCTCACCACGATGCCCGTCGGCAGGTGGGTGATCCGCACCGCCGAGTCGGTCGTGTTGACGCTCTGGCCGCCCGGGCCTGAGGAGCGGAAAACGTCGATGCGCAGGTCGTTGTCGTCGATCCGGACATCGACCTGCTCGGCCTCCGGCATCACCAACACCCCGGCGGCCGAGGTGTGCACGCGGCCCTGGGACTCGGTCACAGGCACTCGCTGAACCCGGTGGACCCCGCCTTCAAACTTCAGCAGCGCAAACGGGGCTTCCCCGGGCTCGCTGATCCCCTTGGCCTTGACCGCGACGGTGACCGACTTGAAGCCGCCGAGGTCCGACTCGGCGGCGTCCAGCACTTCGGTCGACCAGCCGCGGCGTTCGGCATACCGGGTGTACATGCGGAGCAGATCGCCGGCGAAGAGCGCCGACTCCTCCCCACCCTCACCGGACTTGACCTCGACGATCGCGTCCTTGCTGTCGGTGGGGTCTCGGGGCACGAGCAGGTGGCGCAGCCGCTCTTCGACCAGCTGCCGTTGCTCACCCAGGGAGTCGGCTTCGGCGGCGAAGGTTGCGTCCTCGTCGGCCAACTCCCGCGCCGCTTCGATGTCGTCGCCGAGCCGCTCCCAATCCGCGTAGGCGCGCGTGATCGCGCTCAGCTCTGCATAGCGCTGATTGAGGCGCTTGGACAGCGCCTGATCGGAGTGGGTCTCGGGTTCGGCTAGCCGACCCTCGATCTCGGCATGCTCGGCCCGCAGTCCCTCGACTGCTTCGAACATGCGGGGGCTACTTGCCGGCCTGGTCCTGCTTCTTGGCGTACCTGGCCTCGAAGCGCGCAACTCGGCCACCGGTGTCGAGAATCTTCTGCTTGCCGGTGTAGAACGGGTGGCACTGCGAGCACACGTCAGCATGGATGCTGCCGCTCGTCGAGGTACTCCGCGTGGTGAACGTGGCCCCGCAGGTGCAGGTCACTTCGGTCACCACGTAGTTCGGGTGGATGTCCTTCTTCATGATGGTCCTCTCCAGGGGCCGCCGGGTCGAACGAGCATGTCTCGATCGTGAACCGGAGCCGGGCATTAAGTGTGCCAACTCGGCGGGGCGCTCGCCAATTCCCGGGCGCCCCACCGGTTGATCGGTCAGTCGTCTCCGCCGAGGCTCGGCGTGGTCTTTTGCACCTGCATCAGGAACTCGATGTTGGACTGGCTCTTCTTGAGCTTGTCCAACAACAGCTCGAGGGCCTGCTGGCCATCGAGGGCCGAGAGCACCCGGCGGAGCTTCCACACGATGGCGAGCTCCTCCTTGGTCATGAGCAGCTCTTCGCGGCGGGTGCCGGACTGCACGGCATCGATGGCCGGGAACAAGCGCTTATCGGCGAAGTCCCGGCGCAGCCGGATCTCCATGTTGCCGGTGCCCTTGAACTCCTCGAAGATCACCTCGTCCATCTTCGAACCGCTCTCGATCAGGGCCGTGGCCAGGATCGTGAGGGAGCCGCCGTTCTCGATGTTCCGGGCCGCGCCAAAGAAGCGCTTCGGCGGATAGAGGGCCGCCGAGTCGACACCACCGGACAGGATGCGGCCGGAGGCCGGAGCCGCCAGGTTGTAGGCACGCCCGAGGCGGGTGATGCCGTCGAGCAGCACCACCACATCGTGGCCGAGCTCGACGAGGCGCTTGGCCCGCTCGATGGCGAGCTCGGCGACGATCGTGTGATCGCTCGCCGGCCGGTCGAAGGTGGAGGAGATGACTTCACCGTTGACCGAACGCTCGAAGTCGGTGACCTCCTCGGGGCGCTCATCGACCAGCACCACCATCAGGTGGCACTCGGGGTTGTTGGTCGTGATCGAGTTGGCGATCGACTGCATGATCATCGTCTTGCCCGCCTTGGACGGCGAGACGATCAGACCGCGCTGGCCCTTGCCGATCGGCGCGGCGATGTCGATGACTCGGCCGATCAGGTTGGCGTTGTTGGTCTCCAGCCGCAGCCGCTCACTGGGATAGAGCGGGGTCAACTTGGCGAACTCGACCCGATCGCGCGAGGCCTCGGGATCGGCCCCGTTGACCGTGTCGACCTTGACCATCGGGTTGAACTTCTCTTTGCGCTCCCCATCGCGCGGCTGGCGCACCTGGCCGACGATCGCGTCGCCGCGCCGCAGGCCATACTTGCGCACCAGCGCCAGCGACAGATAGACGTCGTCGGTGCCGGGGAGGTAGCCGCTCGTGCGGACGAAGGCGTAGTTGTCGAGCACGTCGAGGATGCCGGCTGCCGGCACCAAGACGTCGTCGTCGAGGATCTGGGTGTCGGGCTCGTTGCGCATCCCGACCGGACCGCGCTGGCGGTCACGGTCGCGGCCCCGGCGGCGCCGGTTGCGGCGCCCGTTGGGGTCGTCGTCCCGATGCTGGTTGTTGTCGCGCTGATTGTCGCGCTGGTGGTTGTCCCGCTGCTGATTGTTGTCGCGCTGGTTGTCGCGCGAGCGGTTCTGCTGCGCTCCCCGATCGTTGCCCCGGTCGGTGTTGCGG
>JBAQXA010000583.1:0-7473 GCA_049299195.1 Nocardioides sp. | reverse complement strand
CGAACGCATCGGTGGCCACGAGCTGAGCCAGGTCCTGCCTCCGCCGGGCCGGGATCTCCGCCAAGGTGCCGTCCTGATGCTGTTCGGCCACACCGCGAGGGGCGGCCTACCTGCGGCTGACCTGCTGCTGACCGAGCGGGCTCACACGATGCGCTCGCACCCCGGCCAGGTCTCCTTCCCAGGTGGCGCCGTCGACCCCGGCGAGACAGCGGTGGAAGCGGCCCTGCGCGAAGCCGAGGAGGAGACCGGTCTGGATCGATCGGGGGTTCACGTGGCGGCCCAGTTGCCGCAACTGTGGATCCCCGTCAGCAACTTCGCGGTCACGCCGGTGCTCGGCTGGTGGGCCCGGGAGTCGCCGGTGGCCGTCGTTGACCCAGGTGAAGTGCACGCCATTCACCGGGTCACGGTCGCCGACCTCCTCGACCCCACCCATCGCGCCAGCATCCGGCATCCCCGAGGCTTCATCGGGCCCGGATTCCTGATCGGTGAGGGCAAGGACGTCATCTGCTGGGGGTTTACCGCCGGCATCATCTCCCGGCTCTTCGATGCCTTGGGGTGGACCCGCACGTGGGACGAAGATCGAGTGATCGACCTGCCCGACGAGCCAACAGGCCCCCTGATGCGGGAGAGTGAGCGATCGTGAACCTGTTGGACTGGCTGCTGGTCGCGCTCATGGCGACCTACGCGCTGTCCGGCTACTGGCAGGGCTTCATCACCGGCGCGGCAGCCACCCTCGGGCTGCTCGCGGGAGGCATCTTCGGGATCTGGCTCGCGCCGATCGCCCTCGGCGATGCGCAGCCGTCGATCTGGGTCTCCTTGGGGGCCCTGTTCATCGTGATCCTCGCCGCGTCTCTCGGCCAGGCGATCGGCCAGTTCACGGGCGCCCGTCTGCGCGAAGCGATCACGTGGCAACCCATTCGCGCCGTCGATGCCGTGGGTGGGGCATTGCTGAGCGCCGGTGCGGTGCTCATCGTGGCGTGGGCGCTGGGGCTCGCCATCTCCGGCTCGCGGATCGGTGCGGTGACGACCCAGGTCCGCAACTCCACGATCCTGGCCGAGGTCAACGGGCTTCTGCCCGACGAGGCGGGCGATGCGCTGCGCGGCTTCACCGACGTGGTCGGCTCCTCGGTCTTCCCGCGCTACTTGGAGCCGTTTGCCCGGGAGCGCATCGTCCAGGTCAGCCCCGGCCCCCAGCGGATGCTCACCGATCCCGACGTCACCGGCGCGGAGCCGTCGGTCTTGAAGATCTCCGGCGTCAACCGCTGCGGGCGCGGGATCGAGGGCAGCGGCTTTGTCTACGCCGACAACCGCGTGATGACCAACGCCCACGTCGTGGCCGGGGTCAGCGAGCCCTCGGTGTGGGTTGAGGGTCGCGAGGTCACCGGATCGGTGGTGCTCTATGACCCCGAACTCGACATCGCCGTGATTGCCGTCGACGACGGCGGTATGCCGCGACTTGCGCTCGACACCACCGCATCGCCACGCGATCCGGTCGCCGTGCTGGGCTACCCCCAAGATGGGCCCTTCCGGATCGAGACCGCACGGGTTCGCTCGCAGCAACGGCTGCGGTCTCCCGACATCTACGGCAACGGCAGTGTGCTGCGTGAGGTGTTTGCCCTGCGCGCGTCGGTTCGCCCCGGCAACTCCGGCGGACCCGTGCTCTCCTCCCAAGGCGACGTGGTCGGCATGGTCTTCGCGGCCTCGGTGACCGATTCAGAGACTGGCTATGCGCTTACCGCCGATCAATTGGCGCAGAGCGCCGCGCTCGGCCTGACCAACACCAAACCGGCCAACACCGGACGCTGCACGATGTAGTCGGTGGGCACCCCTCGTGGTGACCGTCTGAGCATGTCCGACCTCCCGTCACCGGTTGATAAGGTCGGGCCATGGCAGATCAGCCCGGCGCGAGGCCCACAGAGTCAGACCCCACGATCGGTCGCCTCGTCACGGATGCCAGCCGCGATATTTCCACCCTGATCAGCAAGCAGATCGAGCTGACCAAGTCCGAGCTCAAGGTCAGCGTCAAGGCCGGCGGCATGGGGATTGCGCTGTTTGTCGTCGCCGCGTTCTTCGCGGTGATGGCCCTGATCATGCTCTCGATCGCCATCGCCTACCTGATCCACTGGAACGGTGACGGGCTCGCCCTGCAGTGGGCCTACCTGATCGTGTTCGGCTTCTACCTGCTGGTAGCCGCCATCCTTGCGCTGATCGGCGTCAAGAAGGTCAAGAAGGTCGGTCCGCCCGAGCGGTCCATCGAGCAGGCCAAGGAAACCAAGGCGATCCTGCAGCGCTGAGCCACTCGCTGAGCCCACTCGCTGGGCCCACTCCTGGGCCCACTCGCTGGGCCCCGGCATACGCGGGGCTACTCCTCGCCGCCTGAGCCGGATCCCTCTTTGGCCTTGATCAGGTCCATCACGGTCGAGTCGGCCAGAGTCGTCACATCGCCCACCTCGCGGTGTTCGGCGATGTCCTTGAGCAGTCGGCGCATGATCTTGCCGGAGCGGGTCTTCGGCAGCTCGGGCACGACCATGATCTGGCGCGGCTTCGCGATCGGACCGATCTCGTGGGCCACATGGTTGCGCAACTCGGTGACGATGTCACCGCCCCCATCGCCGGCCGACTCCCGCAAGATGACGAACGCGCAGACTGCCTGACCGGTCATCTCGTCGCTGGCCCCGACGACGGCAGCCTCGGCAACCTTCGGGTGCGAGACCAGCGCCGACTCGATCTCGGTCGTGGAGAGGCGGTGACCCGACACGTTCATCACGTCGTCGACCCTCCCGAGCAACCAGATCGCACCGTCGTCGTCGAGCTTGGCGCCGTCGCCAGCGAAGTACATCCCCTGCCAGCGCGACCAGTAGGTGTCCTTGAAGCGCTGGTCGTCGCCCCACAAGGTGCGCAGCATGGCCGGCCACGGCTCCCGCAACACCAGGTAGCCGCCGTGGCCGTTGCCGACGGGGTGGCCCTGATCGTCGACCACGTCCGCGACCACCCCCGGCAGTCCGGTCATGGCGGAGCCGGGCTTGCCGTGGGTGACACCGGGGAGCGGCGAGATCATGATCTGGCCCGTCTCGGTCTGCCACCACGTGTCGACGATCGGGCAGCGGTCCCCGCCGATGACCTCGCGGTACCACATGTAGGCCTCGGGGTTGATGGGTTCGCCCACCGACCCGAGCAGCCGCAGCGAGGACATGTCGAAGCCGTCGGGGATGTCGCGACCCCACTTCATGAAGGTCCGGATCGCGGTCGGCGCGGTGTAGAAGATCGTGACGCCGTAGTCCTGGATGATCTCCCACCAGCGGCCCTTGTGCGGTGTGTCCGGCGTGCCTTCGTACATCACCTGAGTGACGCCGTTGGCGAGCGGCCCATAGACCATGTAGGAGTGGCCGGTCACCCAGCCGACGTCGGCGGTGCACCAATAGACGTCGGTCTCGGGCTTGAGGTCAAAGACCGACCAGTGGGTGTAGGACGTGCCGACCAGGTAGCCGCCGGTCGTGTGCAGGATGCCCTTGGGCTTGCCCGTCGTACCCGAGGTGTACATGACGTAGAGCGGGTGCTCGGCGTCGTGCATTTCGGCGGTGTGGTCGGCCGAGGCGCCGTCGACGACGTCGTGCCACCACACGTCACGGCTGTCGTCCCACGCGACCTCCTGGCCGGTACGCCGCACCACCAGCACGTGCCGCACCAAGTCGCCGGTCTTGGCGACGGCCTCATCGACGGCCGGCTTCAGCGCCGAGGGCGCACCGCGGCGGTAGCCGCCGTCACTCGTGATGACCACGGACGCGCCGCAGTCCTCCAGGCGGCTGGCGAGGGCATCGGCGGAGAAGCCGCCAAACACGACCGTGTGCGGAGCGCCGAGGCGGGCACACGCGAGCATCGCGACCGCGGTCTCGGGGATCATCGGCATGTAGATCGCGACCCGGTCGCCCTTGGCCACGCCGAGTTCGATCAGCGCGTTCGTCGCTCGGCAGACCTCGTCCTTGAGCTGGGCGTAGGTGATCGTGCGGGTCTCGTCGGTGTTGTCTTGCTGGCTCGTGCGCTCGCTCGTCCCTCGCTCGTCTCGGTCGCCCGCGACTGGCTCGCCGACCCAGTGGAAGGCGACCTTGTCGCCGCGGCCGGCGTCGACGTGCCGGTCCACACAGTTGACGGCCGCGTTGATGGTGCCGCCCACGAACCACTTCGCGAAGGGCGGGTTGGACCAATCCAGCACCTGGTCCCAGCGCTGGCCCCAGTCGAGCCTCTCGGCGGCCGCGGCCCAGAAGGCTTCGCGATCCGAGGCCGCGCGGGCATAGGCCTCCTCCGTGACGTTGGCATTGGCCGCGAGGTCCGCCGGTGGGGCGAAGCTTCGGTTCTCCTGGAGGAGGTTGCTCAGTGCGTCCCCGGATTGGTTGTTCTCACTCATGTGCGGGCCCTGTCCTCGGATGTCTCTAGCCTCGGCTGTGGCCTCGGCAGATCGCGGTCAATCGGGAGTCTTGCGAGTTCGGCTGAAGCTTAGTGTCGTCACGGCAGGTTGTGGATTGGTTGGCCCGTCCCCATGCCGGTGCCGGTGAATCGTGCTGGCTCGCGAACTAGGCTGGCCGGATGTCCGATCACACGCTGTTGGCCGCCTACGACGCGGAGTTGCGCGGCGAGCACGAGTTGCGCGGCGCCACCGATGTGTCGGCCCACGGGCCGCTGTGGTGGGGGCGCTACGGCGCCCACGGGATGGTCAGCTACGAGCGTGACGCAGACGTGGGGGACGAGCTGATCGCGGCCGCGATCGCGCACTTCCGTGACGAGACCGATGTGGTCGACTTCGAGTGGAAGACCCGCGGCCACGACGACCTGCCCGACCTTGACGTGCAGCTCCGCTCCTTCGGCTTTGTGCCCGACGAGGTAGAGACCGTGATGATCGGCGAGGCGGAGTTGCTCGCCGCGTCCGTCGATCTTCCGGACGGAATCACCGTGCGCCGCGCGGGGACCGGCGCCGATCTGCTCGACGACATCCGCCGCGCACAGGCGATGCAGGATTCGGTCTTCGGTCGCCCGAGCGGCCAAAGCGCCGAAGAGTTGGCCGCGCTGTGCGCCGCCGAGGATCACCAGATCTGGCTCGCCGAAGTGGGCGGACAGGTGGTCTGTGCAGGCCGACTCGTGGTCGTCTCCGGCACCGACTTCGCCGGGCTCTGGGGCGGCGCCACCCTGGCCGAGTGGCGCGGTCGCGGCATCTACCGCGCCCTTACCGCGGCGCGCGCCCGAGCCGCGCTTGACCTGGGCGTCCGATACCTGCACTCCGACTGCTCATCGATGTCCCGCCCGATCCTCGAGCGCAGCGGGTTGGTCGCCGTCACCACCACCACGGCATATGTCTGGCAGCGACCCTCAGCGCCATAACCACACCACACCGGGGTCAAAACGGGTGTCTGAGGCCTCGAAATGGCCCTTTGTGGTGTGGTTATGGCGTTAGTCGGCTAGATCGTCCACACGAAGTTGGGCTTGAGCCCCGGCATGTGCGCCAGGCCCTTCTCGGTGAGCCAGCCCGCGGTGACGTGTTGCAGGTTGTCTTCAAACATCTGCTGGGCGTACTCATCGGGGAGCCGGACCCGCTGGGCGAACATGCTGAGGCTGCTGGAGCCATGCACATGGGACCAGAGGCTGAGCGCGATCCGCAGGTGATCGGAATCGATCATGTAGCCACCCTCGATGCAGGCACGGATCGAGCGGAGCAGCGGGTTCATGGGGTCTTCCATGCCCTCGGGGACCTCCCAGATCGGGTCGTCGTCGCCCTCAGCGATCCGGCCCTGAATCATGATCACGTAGAAGGCGGGGTTCTCGAGTGCCCACCGGTAGTAGGCGTGGCCGAGGTTGAGCAACTCGGTGACGGGGTCCTCTTTGCCCTGCAGCGCATCGGACTGGACGGCCGTGAAGGACACGGCGGCGCGCTTCAACACATGCCGGAGCAATTGCGGCCGGCCGCCAAACAAGGTGTAGATCGCGTTGGTGGAGGTGTCGCAGGCCACGGCCAGCGCTCGCATCGACAGGCCGCGCACGCCGCCTTCTGCGACGAGTTCGGCCGCGGTCTGGATCAGGCGGTCTCGCAAGTCCTCATCGTAAATTTTTGGGCGAGCCACTTGACAACCCTAACAGTAATGGTGTTATATAACGACGTGATGTAAGGCGAGTCCATGTGTGCTGCAGCTGGGGGGCAGTAGCAGACTTATCGTCTTTGTGGGTCCACGTCGCGCTGGGGCGACGACTGGGCTCACCACGCAGGCGCCAAAAATCGCCGCAGGTGGGGAACGCCGTCAAGGTGTTCCCCACTTCTGCATTTCGGTGTCGCACTACTCGGTGTCCGCACTACTCGGTGTCCGGGCTACTCGGGCCGGGCTACTTGAGGTCGATCAGCTTGAGGTCGCCGGTGTCGCCGTCGTCGCCCGATCCGTCGGGGAGAGCGGTCAGCGAGGTGTCGCGCGCAATCACCCGGAAGCAGCGGGCCACGTAGGGCAGCCGCAGGCCGTCGACGCCCCGGTTGAACTCGGCGTAGAACGCCTTGACCTCGGCCAGCTTGGCGGCCCGCACCGACTCTGGGGCCGAGGTGTAGTTGGACCGGCTCATCACCAGGTCGACCAGGCCGTCGCGATCGAGCTGCTGCCAATGGGAGAACTCGCGGGTCTCCAAGTCCGTGAACAGCCCACTCTCGATCAGCAGCGGACCGGGATCACGAAGCTGGTCATTGCTGCCGATCAGCTCGCCCAGGCGCCGCACCCACGGGATCCGCTCATCGCGCTCGTTCCAGATCAGGCCGAGTACGCCGCCCGGCTGGAGCACGCGGGAGATCTCCGCGAGGGCCACGTCGAAGTCGAACCAGTGGAAGGCCTGCGCGCTGACCACTGCCTCGACGCAGTGATCTGGAAGCGGGACCTTCTCGGCTGGCGCACACGCCGTCGGCACGTCGGGGAGCGCTTCGCGCAACACCGCGAGCATGTCGTCGTCCACATCGGTGGCATAGACGCCGTGGCCGAGGTCGGCCAACAGGCGGGTGAACTTCCCGGTGCCGGCGCCGAGCTCCAACACGATCTTGTCGGTGCCGGTCAGCCAGGCCGCTGCCTCCGCCGGATACGACGGGCGGCCGCGGTCGTAGCTAGCGGCATGCGGCCCGAAGGAGCGGCCAAATCGCTCGACCTCCTCCCGCGCGTGCTCGGGGGGGACCAAGGCGTGCGCGTGCCGGGGGGCAGGCGCGGGGGAGTCGTTCTCGCTCATTGCACCGCACGTTACTAGGGCAGGACCCGCTAACTCGGTTGGCGCACCCGGCTGGCTAGGGTCGCGCTCGTGACGGCGAACCCCTGGCAGTGGCTCGTGGACGCCGAGGGGGTGCCCTCCGCGCTGGCGGCGGCGCGGGATGGAATCGACGCCGTGCTGCGCGACCGCGGGCTCCGGCAGACCTCCGCCGAGCAGACCGCTGAGGCGTTGCTGCGCGGCGCCACGGCGAGTGCCGCG
>JBAQXA010000582.1:0-9486 GCA_049299195.1 Nocardioides sp. | reverse complement strand
TGCTGGCCTTCCAGGGTGTGCTCCTCTACGTCTTGGGCGACCAGGGCACCATCAACCTGCCCAGCGACTCGTGGTTGGTGCAGTTTGCCCGCTTCAAGTTCCTCACCGGCACGCCGGCCTACGCGGCGGTGATCCTAGTGGCGGTGGGCTACGTCCTCTCGTCGATGTATGGGCTGCGGCGACGCGCTGCGGCAGAGTTGTCGACGCAGCCGCTGGCCATGGTCCTGGCAAAGGGCGCCTTGCTGGCCGTCGGCCTGCTGGCGCTGACCTGGTACCTGCAACAGGGCCAAGGCCGGGGCTGGAGCTACCTCGTGCTGCTGTTCGCGGCGGCGGTCGTCGTGATGGATCTAGCGCTGCGCAAGACCCGGTGGGGTCGACACGTCTTCGCGGTCGGCGGCAACGTCGAGGCCGCGCGTCGGGCGGGCATCAAGGTCGATCGCATCTACTACTCCGTGTTTGGGCTCTGCTCGATGTTTGCGGCACTGGGTGGCCTGATGCTGGCTGGTCAGCTCACCTCGGTTTCGCAGGCGAGCGGCACCACCGACACCAACCTGACCGCCATCGCGGCGGCAGTCATCGGCGGCACGTCGCTCTTCGGCGGCCGCGGGTCGGCATACTCCGCAATGCTCGGCATCGTGGTGTTGCAGGCGATCCAGAGCGGTCTGAACATCATCGCCGTGGACTCCTCCGTGCGGTTTATCGTCACCGGTGGTGTGCTGTTGCTGGCGACGATCATCGACTCGCTGTCGCGGCGCCGCCGCACCAGCAGCGGACGCGGCTAGCTCCCGTGTGACCAGCGACCGGCCCCGACGCAAGCGAGCATCGGGGCCGGTCGATTGGGTTCCGCTGGGGGTGGCTGAGACGATGGGCCGATGGGACTTAACGCGGGGAGGGGTCTCCGGCGAGTGGTGGCGGCGGTCGTCGCGACCCTCGTGGGGGCATCGCTCTTGGCAGCCTGCGAGGCGCCGAAGCCCGCGAACACGCTGATTGCCTTCCTGCTGGCCAGCGACCAGGCGCACCGGTGGGTCAACGCCGACGAGCCGGCATTCGCCAAGCGGGTCAAGCAGACCTGCAAGGGATGCGACTACCTGACCCTCAATGCGCGCGGCGATGCCCAGCAGCAGGCAGAGCAGTTCCAGCAGGCACTCGACGAGGGCGCCGATGCGATCGTGCTCAACGCCGTCGACGCCGAACTCGCTGAGGAGTTGGTTGTGGCGGCGGGCGACGTGCCGGTGATCGCCTATGACCGGTTCGTGGCCGGGGCCGACTACTTCGTCTCGTATGACGCGACCGCGACCGGCACGCTGCAAGCGCAGGCGGTCTTGGCGGCCGCGCCGGCTGGGCGCAAGCCGGCGGTGCTGTTGATCAACGGTGGCTCGCGCGACGGCAATGCCTTGGCGATCAAGCGGGCGCGCGCCGCGGTGCTCGGCACGCAGGTGCGGGTGCTGGATGAGCTCGAGCCCGAGACATGGGCGGGCGACCTCGCCGGTGCGTGGGTCACCGCGCAGCTGCGCAAGACCCGGGCGACCGAGATCGATGCGATCCTCGCCGGCAACGACAACCAGGCCGCGGCGGTGGTCGAGGCCTTGCGGCAAGCGAATGTGCCGCCCAAACGCTTCCCGCTCATCACCGGGCAGGACGCGGACCTTGAGGCCGTGCGCCGGATCGTGCGTGGCGAGCAGGCGCTCACTGTCTATAAGCCGATCAACGTGGAGGCAGCGCAGGCGGCCGACATCGCCGTGCAGCTGGTGACCGGCGGAACGGTGTCGGGCGCCTCGGAAGTCGAGGGCGTTGCAGCCTTTGTCTTTACGCCGCAGGCGGTCACGATCGACAACCTCACCGACACCGTCGTGCGCGACCGGCTGTATTCGATCGCGGAGATCTGCGACACCGACACCCTTGCTGACTGTGAGCGCCTCGGGATTAGTTGAGGGGTGGGGGTCCGTGGTTGGGGTGGGGTTGCGGGTGCTCATGCTCTCCTAGGCCGCCGCACGGGTGGCGGCATCTGGTGGCCGCGACAGCCACAAGCGTTCGTGGCGCGTGCTTATGGCGGTTGGGCGTGGTTGGTGGCAGCCGTAAGCGTTCGTGGCGCTTGCTTGTGGTGGTTGGGCGTGGTTGTTGGCAGCCGTAAGCGTTCGTGGCGCTTGCTTGTGGCGGTTGGGCGTGGTTGTTGGCAGCCGTAAGCGTTCGTGGCGCGTGCTTGTGGTGGTTGGGCGTGGTTGTTGGCGGCCGTAAGCGTTCGTGGCGCGTGCTTGTGGTGGTTTGCTCCGGCCCGTCACTCCGACCACCTACCCCCGCCTAGCGGCGGGCGGGCCCGCGGCGGCCAGCCACGCGGCATACCCCCTGGGTCGCCACTGGGTCGCCTCACTGGCCCCACCAATCACACCGAGCGGGCAATCCTTGCGCTTAGCCCGGGAAGTTTTGCCTGCTGGCCGGGCAATTTGACGGCCAACCGGGGAAACCGACCTCGCCGCCGTCACTCATAGAGGGTGGAGAGGTGGGGGGCGAACTTGGCGTGGATGACGCGGCGGCGGAGTTTGAGGGTGGCGGTGAGTTCGTCGGTCTCGGGGCGCCACTCGTCGGGGAGCACCGCGTAGCGCTTGACCTGCTCGGGGCGGGAGAGGCGGCGGTTGGCCTCGGCGACGGCGTCGGCGACGGCGGCCTCGACTTCGTCGTCGGTCAGGGCGGCCGCCACCCGCGGGTCGAGGGTCAGCAGCGCCACTAGGTAGGGCCGGCCCTCGCCATAGACCAGCGCTTGGGAGATCAGCGGGTTGCGCTTGAGCAGGCTCTCCACGTTGGAGGGGGCGATGTTCTTGCCGACCGAGGTGATGATCAGTTCCTTCTTGCGGTCGGTGACAAAGAGGAAGCCGTCGTCGTCGACATAGCCGATGTCGCCGGTGCGCAGCCAGCCGTCCTCGTCGAAGAGGTGATCGCTGGCCTCGGCGGCGCGGAAGTAGCCGGCCGTCACCGCCGGCCCGCGCACCAGGATCTCGCCATCGGCTCCGATGCGCACCTCATTGCCGTCGGGCGGGCGGCCGACCGACCCGATCCTGAAGTCGCCGGCCCCCGAGCTGGAGATGGAGGCGGTCGTCTCGGTCATGCCGTAGATGTTGTAGAGCGCGATCCCGAGCCGCGCGAGAAACGTGCTCACCGGCACCGGCAGCGGCGCCCCACCGGCGGCCGCCCAGATGACGTTGTCGAGCCCCACCGTGGCGCGCAGCGCCTTGAGGTGAGCGGCGTCGGCCGCGGCGAAGGCGGCCTTGATCTCCGGAGTCATCGTGTGCCCGGTCTGTTGGCCCGCCACATAGGCCTCACCGGCCGCCAGCGCCGCCTCGACATCAGGCCGCTGCTCCGGAGGGTATGCCGCCAACGCGCCCTCGATGCGTGCCGCAAGCTTTTCCCAGACCCGCGGCACTCCGAAGAACAGCAGCGGCCGCACCTCCAGCAGGGCGTCGTAGACCTCCTCGGGGCCGACCTGATGCGGCTGCCACCCGGTCGTCTGGGGGATGTACATGCCGAGCACTCGCTCGGTGATGTGGGCATAGGGCAGGTAGGCGATGGTGGGCGGCCCCGGGTTGATCGTCGGGTCGCCCTTGCCGACCGCTGCGAACCACACATTGGCGTGGCTCACCAAGACGCCCTTGGGGGCGCCGGTTGAGCCGGAGGTGTAGAGGATCGTCGCCGGGTCGTCCATGCCGATGCTGTCGATGCGGGCTTGGAGCGGCTCCGGGTCCGTGGCCCGAGCGGCCCGGCCGACCTCGCCGAGCCGCTCGAAGCTCCACGCGCTGGTGTCGGTGCCGGGGTCCATCATCACCACATGGCGCACCGACGACCCCACACCGAGCGCTCCCGCCTCGGCCCACAGGGCGAGTTCGCGGCTGCCCTCCACGATCGCGACCGTCGGCTCCGCGTGGGCGGCGACGGCCCCAAGCTGATCGGGCGAGAAGGTCAAGTAGATCGAGATCGACACCGCGCCCGCGTGCACGGCCGCGAGATCGGCCACGACGTGCTCGTTGCGGTTGCGGGCCATGATCGCCACCCGGTCGCCCGGCTGCACGCCGATGTCCACCAGACCCGCGGCCAGGTCGAGCGCCTGCTCGCGCAGTTGGCTCCACGTGAGCGTGCGCCACCCGGCGCCCTCGATCCCGACCTTGTCGCTGTATGCCGCGTGCTCACCGATCTGCGCGACGACCTCGGCCAGGGCCTCGGGCAGGGTCCGACTCACGAGATCCACTCCTTGACCCGCTCGATGTCGGCGAGCGGATCGGGTCCGGACGGGATGACCTGGAGGCAGGTCACGCCCGCCTCCTTAAAGGCCGCGATGCGCTCCTTGACGTAGGACTCCGGCCCCACGAGGTTTCCGGCGCGCAGCCACTCCAGGGGGACTTCGGCGGCGGCATCGCGCTTGTTGCCGTCGAGGTAGAGGTCCTGGATCTTCGTCGCCGCCTCGTCGTAGCCGTAGGAGCGGGCCAGGTCGTTGTAGAAGTTCTTGCCGCGCGCACCCATGCCGCCGACATAGAGCGCATAGGTCGGCCGCTGCTGGTCGAGCACGTGCTCCACATCGGGGCCGATCGCCAGGGCGCCACCGGCGCAGATCTCCAGCGGCGCAAGCTCGTCAGGTCGCTTCGCCGCGCCCGCAGCGAGCGCCTCCCCCCACACCGAAGCGGCCTTCTCCGGGTGGAACAGGAACGGCAACCAGCCGTCGGCATACTCCGCGGTTGCGCGCACGCTGGCCGGTCCGAGGGAGGCGATGTAGATCGGGACGGCCCGGCGCTCGGGGCGCACCAGCAGCTTCAAAGGTTTGCCGAGCCCGAGGCCCTGATCGGGGGGCAGCGGGATCTGATAGATCCCGTCGCTGGTCACGTCTTCGCGGCGAAGCCCGCGCCGGATGATGTCGGTGACTTCGCGCAGCCTGCCCACCGGCCGGTCGTAGGCGACGCCGTGGAACCCCTCGATGACCTGCGGCCCGCTCGCGCCCAGGCCCAGCACGGCCCGGCCGCCCGAGACGTGATCGAGGCCGGCGGCCGTCTGCAGGAGGGTGCCGGGGGTGCGCGAAAAGACGTTGACGATGCCGGCTCCGAGCTCGATGCGCGTCGTCTTCGCCGCCAGGTAGCCCAACATGGTCGGGGCATCGAAGCCGTAGGGCTCGGCGACCCAGACGAGATCGAGGCCGGCGGTCTCCAGGGCAGGGACCAGGTCGGCAATCGAGCGCGGGCTGCCGGTGTAGGGCAGCGGCATCGAGAGCCTCACGGCAACAACTCCAACGCCCGCCCGAGCGGCTCGGCCAACTCGCGAGCGTAAGAGACGGTGATGTGTTGCAGATCGCGCAGCGGGATGGTCGAGCCGATCACCGGTGGGCAGGTGCCTTGGGCGCAGAACCACCGCGTCGGATCGATGACCTCGACCCCGGCCTTGGCCGCGGCCCGCACCGAGACCTCGGCCATCGCCTCCGAGCGCGGGTCGGGCTTGATGATGCAGGTCTTGAGGGTGCTGCGTCGTTTGGCCAGGCACTCTCCGGTGTCGCCCAGGCTGCGCGGGACGTCGCGGATCAGCACCACGCGCCGCTGCGCCGGCTGCAACTGCGTGAACAGATCGGCGTAGCCGGCCGACATCTGCGCGGCGACGTCACGGTCGGAGGTGAGCAAACTGCCGTTGGCGTAGACCCCCTTCATGGCAGGGGCGGTCGCGACGACGACGAGGTCGACGTCGAGCCGGTTGATCTGCTTGATCGCCCAGTCGCGGAAGTCGCTGCACCCTTGATCAAGCTCGCGGCCGTAGATCGCGGCGACATCGACCCGGGCGGCGGTGCACTGCGGTCGCACGAGGTAGTAGGTGGTGTAACCCGCGGCCTGCGCGATCTCGTCGAAGGCCGGGATCCAGGCGCGGGCGTGGGAGTCACCGATTAGGGCCAGGGACTTGTCTGAGTCGGGTACGCCGCCCGGGCACAGCGCACTGAAGTCCTCGGTGTAGTCGCAGGCACCGACCGGTGCGACATCGTCGCGGAGTTTGAGCAGGTCGGGCGTCAGATCGCTGGGGATCGGCCGGCCTTCGGTCGCGGCCCGCGCGCTCGCCTCCACCAACGCGACGATGGGGTCGGCGGCACCGGTGGCCCCGGGCGCACCCGGCGCCCGCGAACGGTAGTCGGAGAGTTGCACCGCGGGGTTCGCACCGTGTTCGCCGCCCTGCCAGGTGAGATAGAGCCCGGCGCCGGTGCAGGTGGTGGCGACCAGGGCGAGGGTCAGCGGATAAAGCGCCAGCGACCGGCCGACCCGGACGGGGCGGACCCGCCCGGTGGTCAGCGCCGAGGCCGGTTGGCGACCGGTCCTAAACGGCGTCTCCACCCACCAGAAGGTCGCCGCTGACAACCCGAGGATCGCCAGCAGGGCGATCGCGGTCTCGCCGGGCAGGAGCTCTCGATCAAGCGTGCGTCGGGCCAGGATCAGGACCGGCCAATGCCACAGATAAAGCGAGTACGACCAGTCGCCCAGCACCCGCAGCGGGGCGGCGCCGAGCATCCGGTTCATCCAGGGCCGGGGGCCCTCGCCCGCGCCGGCGAGCAGGACCAACACGGTCCCCAACACCGGCAGTAGCGCCGCCGAGCCGGGAAACGCCGTCTCCTCGCCAAACTCCAGACACGACACGGCGATCAGGCCGAGCCCGGTCGCCGACAGCAACGAGCGCAACTGGGTGCCCGCGGTGGAGACGACGTGGGTGCCGATCAGCGCGAGGATCGCCCCCGCGGCCAGCTCCCAGATCCGTGCGGGAGTGGAGAAGTAGGCCGCGACCGGGTTGGCGTGGGTGAGCCACGCGGCATACGCAAAGGAGACGACGGCGAGCGCAACGAGTGCTCCGAGCACGGGCACCCGCGGCAGCCGGCCGAGGCCGTTGTGCCGCCGGGTCCACATCAGGCACGCGACCAGCACCAGCGGCCACACGACGTAGAACTGCTCCTCGACCGACAGCGACCAGTAGTGCTGGAGCGGGGAGAGGCCCTGGTCTTGGGCGAAGTAGTCGACGCCCCTGCTGGCGAAGTGGATATTGGCCGCGAAGCCGGCGGCCCAGGCCGCGTCGTAGACCACGTCGAGGGCATCGATCGTGCCGAGCAGGAAGACGGACGCGATCAGGGTGACCAGCGAGACAAAGGTCGCGGCGGGGAGGATTCGTCGCGCGCGCCGGGCATAGAAGCGGCCGAGGCCGATCGATTCGCCGCGGCTGGCCTCCAAGAAGAGCAGCCGAGAGATCAGGTAGCCCGAGATGACGAAGAAGACGTCGACGCCGACGAAGCCGCCCTGCAGCGGGGAGAGGCCGGCATGCGCGCCGATCACGATCAGCACCGCGAGGGCACGCATGCCCTGAATGTCGGCGCGCAGAGGGGTCGGCACACCGGGGCGCGACGAGGCGCCCACGGGGTCGTCGCCCGCGGCGGGCCGGGGGTCGATGGCGGTGGCTGACATGATCTGTTTCACCGTAAGGGGAGAGGGGTTCCACCGTGGGGACGACATACCGAGTGGCCGTCATCGGGGGCACTGGTCCACAGGGCCGTGGGCTGGCCTGGCGCTTCGCCAGCCAGGGGTATGCCGTGACCATCGGCTCGCGCACAGCCGCGCGCGCGCATCTGGCCGCCGCCGAGCTGAGCAGGCGGCTGGAGGCTCGGGCCCCATCGCCCGACGCCCAGATCATCGGTGTGGTCCAGGGCGCCACCAACGAGGCCGCCTGTGTCAACGCCGACGTGGTCGTGCTGGCGGTGCCGTGGGCAGGCCACGACGAGCTGATCGCCCAGCTGCCGCTGCGCGATCAGATCCTGGTCTCGTGCGTCAACCCGCTGCGCTTCGACGCGGCCGGACCGGTCGGCATACCCGTCGATGGCGGACTGAGCTCGGCCGCCGAACACGCTCAGGCGCTGGCGCCGCAGGCGCGCGTGGTGGGTGCCTTCCACCATGTCTCTGCGGTCTCGCTGCTCTCCGAGGTCGACTATCTCGATCACGAAGATGTGTTGATCTGCGGCGACGACGCCGCCGCCAAGGACGTTGTCGCCGAGCTCGCCCGTTGCGTGACCGGACGCCCCGGCCTCGATGCCGGTCCACTCCGGATGGCCCGCCACCTCGAAACACTCACCGCCGTGCTGATCTCGATCAACAAGCTGCACAAATGCCGCTCCGGCCTCCGCATCGCCGGCGTGCGACCACCGCTTCCCTAATCCGGGCCGATCTCCCGCTGACCCAGGATCCGCCAGGGTTGGCTCGCGAAGTCCCGAACCAAAATGAACTCCAACTCCCGCTCCTCGCCGGTGGGTGAGGTCCGGAGCGCCCGAACCTTGGTCGCATAGCGGTGACTCTGGAACGTCGGCAGGTCCTGGGTCGAGAGAATCCTGACCGAAGATCCGTCCCGGCGCTGGAGTGCGAGGTTGTTGAGGTAGGCAGTGACGATGTCGGCGGGCAGAGCCTTGTCTTCCGGAGCGTTTGGTTCGGCTGTCTCCGCAGCGGAATCGACCAGTGCCATCAGTTCGCTGGCTAGAGCGTCATCGGGCCTCCAGACGTAGCCCCGGGCGTCGTCGATCGCGTTGACGTGCCAGAGCCGCCCCGCGCAGGCGCTCGACAGGAGGACGCGATCGCCCCATGGGGTGACACCAAGCAGTTGCACAATGTCGCGGCCCGACGCCGGATCGGTCTCACAGGAGGCGCTCTTGCGCAGGGGCGTTCGTTGGCGCAGATAGGCATCGACAACGCGCGTCAGAAGGGCCTGCGGCACCTGCTTTTGGACGCCGGGCAGCGGTCCGGCTCCCTCCACAGAGACGCACAGCGCGGCCTGGACCATGTCCTCAGGTGCGGCGAAGGGTGAGAGCGCCGGGGGGTCGCCCCTGCCGATGAGGGCGCCGCAGTCGGGCGGATTCGGGGTCATAGTGGGCCGCTGCTCAGCTCGTTGCGCACCCCAGGCGGCGCGAGCTGCCTGCCAGACCGGCCCGGCGCCAAATCGGATGCCGTCGCCCTCGATACGAACCCAGTAGCAACCGAACTGCTCCCCATGCACGACTCGAGTGACCCCGTCGGGATAGGCGAAGGCGAGGGAGTAGCTCCAGCCGCCGTCGCTGGTGCAACCAACGCCGGACGGCGGGGGCGCCTGCTGGCTATTGATCACAGCGATCAGCTCATCGACTCCCGTCGTGAGCAGCTCGGCGGGCCCGGCCCACAAGCCGGAGGCCCCCGATCCACGGGTCGGGCACAGCCTCACCGCGACTGCCCCGCGTGGCAACTCGCCCGTCGCGGGCGTCGTGTCGAGGCTCGTGGGCGCGTCCGGACAGTCGATGACGGGCGGTGCGCCTGCTGGCAGGGTCTCGAACACGGGAGGGTCGACCTCGCGCTGCTGAACCAGGGCGGTCACCCCCACGGCAACGGTGGCCACCGCGGCCAGCGTGGTCGCCGCCCAGGCAACCCGGCGCCTGCGCGATCGCTGCGCCCGGGCACGCGCTGCCCCCGCCCGGTCCACGAC
>JBAQXA010000581.1:0-2965 GCA_049299195.1 Nocardioides sp. | reverse complement strand
GGGGCCCAGGCCGACGAGCGCGACCAACCCCGCGGACCCGCGGTTGTGCTCCCGTCTGCTCGCCTCCCCCAGCGCCGCCCGGGAGCCCGGCTCGTGCCAGGCGGAGTGACGCCAGCAAACGCCGACGTAACCCGCGATCCCGAAGCCGTGCGTGCCCGTTTGAGCGCCCACGTGGCCGGCGTACGACGCGGGCGGCACCAGTCCGATTCACCCCCCGGATCCGGATCCAGCTCCGGATCTTCATCGTGACGTTCGCTGGTCCGGCAGACGCGGCAGTGGCGGCGACAGCGATGAGCGCACAGAGATGAGGAAGTTGTGACCAGCACCGACCCCCGCAACCTCGACTGGCTCATGACTCGCTTCGTCGAGCACGTCGTGGACGTCTCGCACGCCATCGTGGTGTCGGCCGACGGCCTGGTCATGGCCGCCAACGATGCGCTGCCCAGTGATCGGGCCGAGCAGTTCGGCGCCGTCGTCTCCGGCCTGGCGAGCCTCGCTGTGGGCGCGGCCCAGATCTTTCGGGGCGGCGGGGTCCTGCAGACCGTTGTCGAGATGGAGCAGGGCTACCTGCTGATCATGGCGGTCGGCGACGGCTCCTACATTGCGGCGTTGACCAGGGACTCGGCCGACCTCGGGCAGGTTGGCTACGAGATGGCTCTGCTGGTCGAACGCGTCGGCACCGTGATCTCGGCCAAGCCCCGCACTCCCGCCGGATACTAGGGCGCCTCGTGGCAGACAACGTCCGTTCGGGAAGGTTTGAGCCTCCCCCAGATGACCCCGGCCCCGCGCGCCGCGTACGCCCCTACACGATCACGGCGGGCCGCACCTCCACCGTCGTCGACCTGCCCTTCGAGGCCACGCTGCGACTGGTGGCAGGCCCGCTCAATGAGGTCAGCGACGGAGGGCGACGGGTGCTGGGTGTCGCCCACCGGCGATCGGTTGCTGAGGTCTCGGCTCTGCTGCAGCTGCCGATCGGCGTCACACGGGTGCTCGTGGGCGATCTGGTCCAGCAGGGCCTCCTCCGGGTCGAAGAGACAGTCGCCGCCGACTACACCCGCGACGAACGGATCGAGCTCATGGAAAGGACGCTGCGTGGACTCGTTGACTACTGATGCGATGGCCGAGCGCGCAAAGCGTCGGGCGGCCTCAACCAAGATCGTGGTCTCCGGCGGCTTCGGCGTCGGCAAGACGACGTTTGTGGGCGCCGTCTCCGAGATCACCCCGCTGCGCACCGAGGCCCTCGTCACCCAGGAGTCGGCCAGCGTCGACAGCCTCGCGCAGACTCCTGCGAAGACGACCACGACGGTCGCCATGGACTTCGGCCGCCTCACCTTGGCCGAAGACCTCATCCTCTATCTCTTCGGTACGCCGGGCCAGCAACGCTTCTGGTTCATGTGGGACGACCTGTGCCGTGGCGCCATCGGTGCGGTGGTCTTGGTCGACACCGCGCGCATCGACGACTCCTTCGCGCCGCTGGACTACTTCTAGTCCAAGGGACTGCCCTTCATCGTCGCCGTCAACGAGTTCGACGGCGCCCCGCGCTATCCGCTGCCCGAGGTCGCCGCAGCCCTCGCCCTGTCCGAAGAGATTCCGCTGCTGGCCGTCGATGCCCGCAGCCGAGACTCCGCCAAGACGGCGTTGGTGACCGTCACCCGGTTCGCCCTGAACCGGTTGGTCAAAGAACGAGCCAAGGAGCGTTTCGGTGTCTAGCTTCTCCCCAGCGCGCCGCGTCGTCGCGCTCGCGTGCGCGGCCGCGCTGATCGCGCTGTCCGGCTGCGGTGACGACACGGGCGAGACCAAGGCCGCCAAGGTCAAACCGGTCCTCGCCAAGGAAGGGACCATCACCGTCTGCAGCGATATCCCCTACGAGCCCTTCGAGTCGATGAACGGCAACACCCCCGTGGGCTTCGACGTCGACATCGCCAACGAGGTCGGCAAGACCCTCGACCTGTCGCTGACCTGGGTCGACTCGGACTTTGACGCCATCCAAAACGGCGAGCTGCTCAACACGGGCGCCTGCGATCTGGTGATCTCCGCCATGACCATCACCGGCGAGCGAGCCCGCAGCCTGGACTTCTCCCGCCCCTACTTCGATGCCACCCAGGCCATGGTCGTCCCCACCACCTCGGTTGCCGCCAGCCTCGCCGACATGGTGGAGGCCAAAATCGGCGTCCAGTCCGGGACGACGGGCGAGCTCTACATCACCGACAACGCACCCACCAGCGCGACCGTCGTACCTCTCGAAAGCGTGCCCGCGTTGACCGAAGCCCTGCTCAAGGGCGAGATCGACGCCGCGGTGTTCGACAACACGGTGGTCGGCTCCGTGGTCAAGGCCAATGCCGAACTCAAGGTCGCCGCCGAGTTCGACACCGGTGAGCAGTACGGGCTTGCGGTCAAGAAGGACGGCAACCCGGCGCTGTTGCGCGCCGTCGACGAGACCCTCTCCAGACTGCGCAGCGACGGCACCTACGACAAGATCTTCGAAAAGTGGTTCGGCAAGGCCGGCTAACCAGGTCAGGTGGTTCACCGCACCTTCCGGCCCCCGGCACAATGACCCCATGACGCCCACCGGCCCCGCACGAGTCGTGCGACTCGTCGGCCCGTTCACCGTCGAGGGGCTGGGCGGCTCGGGGCCGGGCGGGCAGGAAGCGCGGCTGCTCAAGCGCCTCGCCATCAGCCCCGACCAAAACGTCCCGATGCCCGCGCTCGTCGACGCCCTGTGGTCGGCGGACGCCACTCCTGCGCGTGCCGAGCGGAATATCGCCGCCTTGGTCAGCCGGCTCCGCAAGACGCTCGGCCAGGAGGCAATCCGCGGCGACGTCAACGGGTACTGCTTGGTGGTGTCGCCTGACCTCCGCGTGGATCTGCATGACGCGGAGACCCGATGTGGAGTCGCCGAGGAGGAGTTGGCGGGGGCATCCTTCGGCCTGGCCGAGCACGCCGCCGGCACCGCCGAGTCCATGCT
>JBAQXA010000580.1:0-6982 GCA_049299195.1 Nocardioides sp. | reverse complement strand
TCGAGCGCGATGGCCAGCGCCGCGCCGGAGTGTGTTGCCATCCGGCGCAGAACGCCGCGGTCCTCGGCGTGGATCCGTCCGAACGCGCCGACGATGATGCCCGAGTGCCCGCGCTCGACCAGCCAGTCGCTCTCGACACCCTTGCGGCGGATCAGGTCCACCACGGCCAGTGACTCTAGAAGCGCGCGCCGGTTGGCCTCCTCATCGCGCATATGCCACTGGGGCCCGGTCTCTTCTCCCGTTGCGGTGACCAACCGCACCAGGAATCCGCGGCGAGTCAGGTGGACGGCGGCCGAAGCGGCCACGATCACCGCGGTTTCAAACGTGGACGCAAGCCCGGTGCCTCGGTGGGAGTCCTCCCGGTTGTCCAAGAAGACGGTGGCCCGGGACTGCCAGGGTTGCTCTTCGCGGCGCACCATAAGCTCGCCCACGCGGGCCGAGCTGCGCCAGTGCACCCGACGCAGATCATCGCCTTGGCGGTACTCCCGGACGGTGACGTCCTCGGCGCTGCCGGTGGCGAAGGCTCGGGGTCGGTTGTCGCCGCTGCCAGTCCACGCGCCGGTCAACTGGATCGGGCCGAGCGGCACCACCCGAGGGGTGACGGTCAGCGTCGTCGTGCCGCGGAACGCGCGGTGGTACTCCACGAAGTTGAACGGGTCACTCGCGCGCACCGAGACCGGACCGATCTCAAAGCGCCCGCGCGCGTCGGAGCGCACGGTGTAGTTGAGCGTGCCGTGCCACCCGCGCGTGACCCCCTCCAGGGTGAATCGAGGACGGCTGCCGAGCGCATAAGGGACGTGCTCCTCTATAAACATGATCCCGCGGGGGCTGGCGCCCTCGTTGGTCATCGCGAGTTCGACTTTGGCGGCCTGTCCGGCGGTCACCGAGGTGGGAGTGACGCTGCGGTGCAGCGTCAACCGATACCGGCTGCGCCCCACGAGCACCACCCAAGCGAGCGTGAGCACCGTCGCCAGCAGCCCGGCTCGCAGCAGCGGGACTTGATCGAGGAGGAGACCGGTGACCGTGGCCGTGAGGCCCGCGGCCAGGAAGGCCCGGCCCCGAGTCGTCAGCCCCCGCAGGGCCTCACGCACCGGTGCGGCCCACCCGGTCGCTCATGCGCCCGAGCCAGGTGCGTCCGCTGCGGGGACCGGCACACTGGCCACGAGGCGGTCGAGGATGGCATCGGTACTCCGCCCGCTCATGGCCGCCTCGACCGAGGGGATCAGTCGGTGGCTGAGCACCGGGCGTGCGAGCGAGCGGATGTCATCGGGCAAGACAAACGCGCGGCCGTGAGTGGCGGCGTACGCCTTGGCGGCACGCACGAGGTGGAGCGTGGCTCGGGGGGATGCCCCGAGGGTGAGCTCATTGGATTCGCGCGTGGCAGTGGCGAGCCCCACGGCGTAGCGCTGGACAGCGGGGGAGACGTGCACGGTGCGCACGATCGAGACGAGTTTGCGGATCTCCGGGGCGGCGCAGACCGGCTCCAGATCGTCGAGCGGGTTGTGGCGGGTGTGGCCGGTCAACATGGCCAACTCGGCCGCCTCGACCGGATAACCCACGGACACGCGGGCCATGAACCGGTCCCGTTGGGCTTCAGGCAGTGCGTAGGTGCCCTCCATCTCGATGGGGTTTTGGGTGGCGATGACCATGAACGGCGCTTCCAACGGATAGGTGACGTTGTCGACGGTCACCTGGTGCTCCTCCATGCACTCCAGCAGCGCTGACTGGGTCTTGGGGGAGGCCCGATTGATCTCGTCGCCGACGACGATGTTGGCGAAGATCCCACCGGGCCGGAACTCGAAGGACCGGTTCTCCTGGTTATAGACCGAGACCCCGGTGACGTCGGAGGGCAGCAGATCCGGGGTGAACTGGATGCGGCGTACGGAGCAGTCGAGGCTGCGTGCCAGCGCCTTGGACAACATCGTCTTGCCGACGCCGGGCACATCTTCGATCAACAGATGTCCCTCGGCCAGCAGCACCACCAGGGCTGCGTTGACAACCTCCGGCTTGCCTTCGATGACCCGCTCGACGTTGGCGCGGATCCGGCCGACGACCCGGGTGACGGTCTCCACATCGGCTTCGTCCCCGGTGTTGGTCGCTGACATCGGCTCTTCTGGGTTGGTCACCTGATCGTCTCCCCCTGCTCATCGCTGGATCGTGCGTCGCTGCGCCCACGGTAGGGCCGATCGCCAACTCTCGTCGCCCCTGGGCTCGCAGCCAACCTAACGGGCTCTGAGCGCTGCGCAACGTGCGCGTGGTCACGGTTCGATTCCGATCCGACACGCCCCCGGAGGGTGAGTAATGGCAGCAATTTGGTGCGTTGTGGGGGATAGTGGCGTACTGTGGAGCAAAGTGGAGGAGATCGGCACCTCAGGGGAGGGATTTGCCCCGTTCGTGGGGAATCGCCCCGAGAAGGGGTGAGCGCCGGTCCGGAGCGAAGGGAGCCCATTGATGTTTTTGGGCACCTTCAACCCCAAGATCGACGACAAAGGTCGCCTCTTTCTGCCCGCCAAGTTCCGGGATCGCTTCGTCGATGGGCTGGTGGTGGCACCGGGCCAGGAGCGCTGTTTGAACGTGTGGCGCCGGTCGGACTTCGAGGAGTCCATGGCCCGCTACATGGCCGCCCCGGTCGAGATCGAAACGACTCGCCGCTACATGCGCCTGTTGAGCTCGCACTCCTGGGAGGACGTGCCGGATCGACAGGGGCGGATCACGCTGACGCCGAAGTTGCGCGAGTGGGCCGGCCTGGATCGGGACATCGCCGTGATCGGTGTGATGAACCGCCTCGAGATCTGGAACCGACCGGCCTGGGAGCGCTTCGCCGAGGACGAGGGCCCGCGCTTTGCCGAGCTCAGCGAGGACGTGTTCCCACGCCTATGAACCTCATGTTGACCCCCTATGACCTGACGCGAGGCCTCGTGCCCGCTCCAGTGTCGACCGATCGCCGCGCTCCGGGGCACCTTCCCCGGCACCGGATGGCGGCATCGGCGACCACGGAGCGGGCAGGGACCTGGCGTCAGGTCGTTGATGGGGCGACCCCGCGCGTCCGCGCGTTGGCTCTGGTGTGCACCCGCGCGGTTGCTGTGCCGACCGGAGTGGCGCTATGAGCCGCGCGCCGGTGGACGAGGCCCGGCTGACGGGTCCGACGACAACCCCGCGCCGGGTCCGCGACGACGCCCGCGAGCGACTCGCGGTGATGGCCTTCTCCGCCGTGGTGTCGGTGACGATCAGCGCCAGCCTGCTCGTGTTGAGCGGATTGGCACGCTGAGCGTGGACGCGATCGACGAGAGCGGTGCGGCCGCGCGCCATGTCCCGGTCCTGTTGGACCGCGTCGTGGCGTTGCTCGAGCCCGCCCTGCGCGATGCCGGGGCGGTCTGCGTGGACGCGACGCTTGGCATGGGAGGACACAGCGAAGCGGTCCTGCGCCGCTGCGGTCTTGCCCGCGTCATCGGGATCGACCGCGACCCCGCTGCGCTCGCCCTAGCTGGCGAGCGCCTCGCCGTCTTTGGCGATCGGTTTGTCCCGGTGCATGCGGTCTATGACGAACTGCCCGACGTGCTCGCCGATCTGGGGTTGAGTGCGGTCGACGCGGTCCTGTTCGACCTGGGCGTCTCTTCGCTCCAGTTGGACTCCGTGGACCGCGGCTTCGCCTACCGCACCGATGCCCCACTGGACATGCGGATGGACCCGACGCGGGGTCGCACCGCCGCTGACGTGTTGAACACCGCTGATCGCGCCGAGCTGACCCGCATCCTTCGGGAGTGGGGGGAGGAGCGGTTTGCCTCTCGGATCGCGACAGCGATCGTCGCGGTGCGTGATCGTCGCCCGTTCGTCAGCTCCGCGGCCCTGGTCGAACTCCTGTATGACGTGATCCCGGCGCCCGCGCGGCGTACGGGAGGGCATCCGGCCAAACGCACGTTTCAGGCGTTGCGGATGGCGGTCAACGACGAGCTCGGTGCGCTGCAGCGGGCGATCCCGGCCGCAATCGATGCCATCGGAGTCGGTGGGCGCGTGGTGGTGGAGTCCTATCACTCCCTTGAGGACCGCTTGGTCAAGCGTGCCTTCGCTGAGGTGAGCGAGAGTCGCGTGCCGCCGGATCTGCCTTTCGTCCCGGCCGGCATGGAGCCGGCCTTCCGGCTGGTGACCCGGGGGGCCGAGCGTGCGGACGCCGCCGAGATCGACCAGAACCCGCGAGCCGCCTCTGTGCGGCTGCGAGCGATCGAACGAGTTGCCCAGGACAGGGGTGCCGCCTGATGAGCACGATGACTTCTGCTGCACTGCCCGATCCGCACGCCGGCGAAGGTCTGCCGGCCGGCAGCGAACCCGCCAAGCCGGCCCGGCGGCTGAGGTTGCAAGCAGTCGCTCCCGTGTGGGTGCCGGCGCCGCGCTTCCCGTTCGTGACGCTCGTGAGCATGATCATGGTGGGCGGCATCGTCGGCTTGTTGATGTTCAACACCTCGATGCAGCAGGCGTCCTTTGCGGCCACCGAGTTGGAGCAGCAGGCGCGCACCTTGGCCCAACGCGAGCAAACCCTGCAGATGGAGTTGCAGGAGTTGCGAGATCCCCAGTTGGTGGCCGAGCGCGCCCGCGGGATGGGGATGGTGCCGATGCGACACCCGGCCTTCCTGCGCTTGGCGGATGGATCGTTTAGCGGAGATCTCACCCCGGCGACTGCGGAGGACGGCTTGGACATCGCTGCGCCCGGCTATCGGCCGCCGCCGGCCGCGTTCTGGCAACCACCAGCGCCCGAACCCCAGGCGGTGACCAAGAGCAACAAGGCCAAGAACCGATCCGGCGACACGGCCGCTGGCTCACCGAACTCGGGCACCACGCAAGGTAGAAACTGAGTCACACCAGTAACACCAGCAACTTCAGTAACACCAGCAACGCATGACAGCACGGACTTCAGGTCGGCTCCCGACGCCGGATCGGCCCCGCACGGACGGAGAAGCTCATCGCCACCCAAGAGGCGTACCGCCGCACCGTCCGTCCTCCCGGACGTCCCGAGGCTCGGCGCCAGCCACCGCCGAGACGTGCCGAGCCGACCACCAGGATCTGGCTCGGTTTCTTGGTGATCGCCGTGATCTTGTCGGTGTATGCCGGTCGGCTGGTGCAACTGCAGGTCTTGGACCCGCAGTCGCTCGCCACCATGGCGGCTGAAGAGGGCAGGGTCGAGGTGCCGCTGGTCGCGCGGCGAGGAGAGATCACCGACCGCTTCGGTGAGCCGCTGGCCACCTCAATCGACGGGCTCGCGATCTCGGTGGACCCCGCCCAGACCGCAGCGCTGGCGCCGGAGTTGGCCACCCTCTTTGCCCAGAGGCTGGGCGCGGACTACTTCACCGTCTTGCGGCGACTGCGCGGTGACGGACACTTCGCCTATGTCGCCCGGCGGGTGCCGGCGACCTTGGCGGTCGACGTGGTGGCTGAGGCGAAGGCGATGGGGTGTGCCGGAGAGGACGAGGTAACGGCGGCCTGCACGACCAAGGGCATCTTCACCGAGGTCGATCCGGTGCGGGACTACCCGGCCCACGACGTCGGCGCCAACATGGTCGGCCTGATGGGGCAGGACGCGCCGCTGACCGGCATGGAGGTCTCGTTTAACAAGTGGCTGGCGGGCACCGACGGCCGCGATGAGTTCATGGTGGCGGGCGGCAACCGGCTGCCGCTGGGGGAGTCCTCGCACACCGATCCCGTCAACGGCCGCCCGCTCGAGTTGACCATCGACCGGGACTTGCAGTGGTACGCCTCCCGGTTGCTGCGCAAGCAGGTGACCGCCACCGGTTCGCTGGCCGGCACCGCGACCGTGTTGGACACCCAAACCGGTGAAGTGCTGGCCTTCGTCGACTACCCGACCTTTGACCCGGCCGCGCCGGACCAGTCCCGCCAGTCCGACCGCGCCTCCCGTGGGCTGAGCAACGTCTACGAGCCCGGGTCGGTCCAAAAGGTGCTGACCGCTGCCGCGCTTCTCAACGAGCGCGTGGTGACTCCCCGCACTCCCATCCGCGTGCCCGGCACGCTCACGCGCGGCGGACGGGTGCTGCACGACTGGTTCGAGCATGGCCCGCTGCGTTTGACCATGACCGGGGTGTTGTCCAAGTCGTCCAACATCGGCACCGTGCTCGCCGCGGACCGGATGTCCGCCCTGACCCTGCGCAAGTACCTCGTGAACTTCGGTTTCGGCCAACGCACTGAGGTGGGTGCAAACCACGAAACCGCCGGCCTGCTGCCCTCGCCCGGCAATTGGACGCCGTTGACCAAGGACCGCATCGCCTTCGGGCAGTCGGTGTCGGTCAACGCGCTGCAGATGGCCGCGGCGATCAACGCGGTCGCCAACGGCGGCGTCTACGTGCCCCCATCGCTGGTGCGGGGTCGCGCGACCACCAACGAGGGGACCGAAGTAGGGACCGAGACGGTCAAGGCGCGGCGAGTGGTCAGTGCGAAGGCCGCCCGGCAGACCGCCGCCATGATGGAGCGCGTGCTTGACCCCATCGCGGGCACCGCCCCGGGGGCCGCGGTGCCGGGCTACCGGGTGGCGGGCAAGACGGGAACCGCCCAACGCGCTGTCCACCAAAGCTACGTCGGCGGCGGCACGGTCGTCTCGTTCGCCGGCTTCGCTCCGGCCGACAAGCCCCGCTTCACGGTGTATGTCGTCTTGACCCGACCGCGGGTGGCCGGCGGCGGCGGCTCGCTCGCCGGTCCGGTCTTCGCCCAACTGATGGCGCACGTGCTGATGCGCTACGGCGTCGAGCCGACTGGGACCCCTCCGTCGCGGCTACCGGCCCAATGGTGATCGGCCCAGTGGTGACCGGCGGCCCGCGGTGAACAGGTAGCCTCCCAGGGATGGCAGAGCAGGCGCGGGTTTTGGTGCGCCCCGAGCACGTGCAGCCGCTCCGCCTCGCGGCCTTGCTGCCCACCCTGTCGGCACTAGGCATCGAGTCCGTGGCCGGCACCAGCGCCCCCGAGGTCTTGGAGAGCGTCTTTG
>JBAQXA010000579.1:0-1698 GCA_049299195.1 Nocardioides sp. | reverse complement strand
GAAGGCCGCCCTGGATGCCGTCGGGGTGCCCTATCGCGACGAAGGGCCGGGGCTCGTCTACCTGCTCGATGAGGCACCCGAGGCGCGGGACGACTCCGAGGCCAGCGGCCGCAAGCGGGACTAGGGCGCGCGCTGGACCGCGCCAGTTAGAGGCCCGGCGGGTCGGACTGGCCGATCAGACTGGCTCATCAGACCGGCCGATCAGACCGGCCGACAGTCGTGGCCGCAACCATCGGGATCGGCCGCCCCGGCTGCACCCGTGTCTGCACCCGTCTCTAGGCCCGTGTCTGGGCCCGCATCAGCGTGCGCCGCCGGCCGGTGCAGTACGCCGGCACTCGGCGTCACCACGAGATCCTCCCCCTCGGCTTGGGCAACGCCGTCGACGAGCAGCGTGTAGCCGCGCGGGATCCGCGGCGGGAAGACGAGCGTCACCGCGTCGTTGCCCGCGATGTTGGCCAGGGAGCCGCGGCCGGGCCCGGTGATCCGCACCGCGCCGTCGACGACCTCCGGGTCAACCGTCACCACCTTGATCCGACCTCCGGTGGTGGTCAGCAGGTAGCCGGAGCCGAAGTCGGCGAGCGCCTCAGCCAGTCGCGCCACGTCCACGGGGATGCTCATGGGCCCACCGTAACCAGACCTACCGACGCAGTCAGGCTCCGGGAGCGTCGCAGCGGTCCACCCAGCGCTCACCCACCGGCTCGGGTTTCGCGGCCCCCGCTGTGAGTGCGGCCAACTGGGGGACCAACGCCGCATCGGACTCGGGGGTGGTGCCCACGCGCAGGGTGACCTCGGCGGCGTACTCCGCGCCGAGCACCTGCCAACCACGCGCGCGGAGGTCGGCCTCAAGGCGCCCGGCCTGCGCGTGCTCAACGCGGACGGCATATTCCCGCACGAGTTCCCGGTGGAGCGATCCGGCGGCATCCGCCGCGGCGGCCGTGGCGTCGGCATACGCCCGGACGAGCCCGCCCGTGCCGAGCAGCACTCCTCCAAACCAGCGCGTCACGACCACCACCACGTCGCTGAGGCCCCGCCCCAGGAGCACCTCGAGCATTGGCGCTCCAGCGGTGCCCGCGGGCTCGCCGTCGTCGGAGGAGCGCCGCAACCGGGCATCGGCACCCAGCACGAAGGCCGAGCAGTGGTGGCGCGCGTCCCAGTGCTGCTTGCGCGCGGCAGCCACCACCTCGCGGGCGGCCGCCTCATCCTCGACACGGGTGATCTGGGCGAGGAAGCGGGAGCGCTTAACCTCGATCTCGGCGGTGGCGTCGCGGGCGATGGTGCGATAGCTGGTCGGCTCCACCGGCGCGGACATGCCGCGACCCTACTTCGCTCGCCCGCCCAAGGAGCCACTCGGCGGGCTACTCTCTGCGCGTGCGGATCGTGTCCTTGCTGCCCTCGGCCACCGAGATCCTGTTTGCGCTCGGGGCCGCGGATGACCTGGTGGGCGTCACCTTCGAGTGCGACTACCCGCCCGAGGCGCGCGCCAAGACGGTCGTGTCCACCTCGACGCTGCCGGAAGGCTTGGATGCCGCCGGAATCGACGCAGCCGTTTCGGCGGCACTCGCCGCTGGTGAGGATCTCTACCGCCTGGACACCGCGGCCCTTGCCGCGCTCGAGCCCGACCTCGTCGTCACCCAGGCCCTCTGCGCGGTGTGTGCGGTGGACCGCAGCGTCGTCGACCGAGCCCTGGGCGAGCTGGGC
>JBAQXA010000578.1:0-3558 GCA_049299195.1 Nocardioides sp. | reverse complement strand
GTCTCGCCGTGCGCGGCACCTGGCGAGCCGGCACCGGCGAAGTGCACGCGCTGGCGTTGGCCTCACCCGACGGGGAGGCGGCCTGGGTCGATGTCCCTGAGCTCGGCCCCGACGACGAACAGGTGCTGGCTGCCTGGCTGGGCGCTGCCGACCGGCCCAAGGTGCTCCAAGACGCCAACGGGCCGATGCTCGCGATCGCTGCCCACGGGTGGGAGCTCGCGGGCGTTGTCAGCGACACCGCGCTCGCGGCATACCTGGTGCAACCCGACCAGCGGGCCTACGAGCTGGCCGACCTGACCTTCCGCTTCCTGCGCCGCGAGCTCAAGCAGCATGATGCCAACGATGGCCAGGACGCCCTGTTTGCCGAGGACGGCAGCGGCCAGGACGCGGCCAACACCGACATGCTTCACGCCCGCGCCATCGTGGATCTGGCCGATGCCTTGGGCGAAGCAGTCGAGGCCGGCGGCGGCAGCCACCTGCTTACCGAGGTCGAGTTGCCGCTGACGCAACTGCTCGTCCGGATGGAGCAGACCGGCATCGCCGTGGATGTCGATCACTTCGAGGGGCTGGCCGCCCACTTCGATAGCGAGGTGCGCCAAGCGGCGCAGGACGCCTATGCGGTGATTGGTCGCGAGGTCAATCTCGGCTCGCCGAAGCAACTTCAGGGCATCCTCTTCGACGAGCTGTCGATGCCTAAGACCAAGCGCACCAAGACCGGCTACACCACCGATGCCGATGCGCTGGCGACGCTGTTTGAGAAGACCGAGCACCCCTTCCTCCTGCACTTGCTCCGCCATCGCGATGTCATCCGGCTCCGGCAGACCCTGGAGGGGCTGCTCAAGTCGGTGGCGTCGGACGGCCGGATCCACACGACGTTCAACCAACTCATTGCAGCCACCGGCCGGTTGAGTTCCACCGATCCCAACCTGCAGAACATCCCGGTCCGCACCGAGGAGGGTCGGCGCATCCGCGAGGGCTTCGTCGTCGGTCCGGGGTATGCCGCGTTGATGACGGCCGACTACAGCCAGATCGAGATGCGGATCATGGCCCATCTCTCCGAGGACGCGGGGCTGATCGAGGCGTTCCGGTCGGGCCAGGACTTCCACTCGATCACGGCGGCTCGGGTCTTCGACGTGGCCGCCGACGACGTTACCGTCGAGATGCGCGCGAAGATCAAGGCGATGAACTACGGCCTGGCCTATGGCCTGTCGGCCTTTGGGCTTGGCCAGCAGTTGCGGATCCCGCCGAGCGAGGCGCGCGCGCTGATGGACGACTACTTCGTCACCTTCGGCGGGGTGCGCGATTATCTCGGCGGCGTGGTCGGCGAGGCCCGCCGCACGGGCTACACCGAGACGATCCTCGGTCGCCGCCGACACCTTCCGGATCTCAACTCCGACAACCGTCAGCGTCGTGACGCCGCCGAGCGCATGGCGCTCAACGCCCCGATCCAGGGATCGGCCGCGGACCTGGTCAAGGTGGCCATGCTGCGCGTGGACCGTGCGATCGCCGCAGCGGGTCTGACTTCGCGCCTCCTGCTCCAGGTCCACGACGAACTCGTCATGGAGGTGGCCCCCGGTGAGGAGGACGTCCTCACCCATCTCGTACGCCGCGAAATGGGGGCGGCTGCGGAGCTCACGGTGCCCCTCGACGTCTCCATCGGCACCGGGACCTCGTGGCACGATGCCGCTCACTGAGCGAGCTTCCCGGGCAGATGCCGTCCGTGACGCGATCTGTCTGGCGCAGTTGCGCGAACTGCTCCCCGGGCTCGACGACGAGGCCCGGTGTCGAGCGGCCGAGCGGGTGCGGCCAGTGCTGGCCAGCCTGCCGGCCCCCAACGGTTGGGGCGTGCGTGCGGGCGGACGGGTGACAGTCGCGGTCTTGACGCTTGCCTGCGCGGGGTCGTTTGCGACGGCCAGCCCGCAAGCACAGGCTCGCTCGCTGCGCCGAGTCTCCCGACTGCCCCTGGTCGGGGACTTCCTGAGGGTCTCCCAATCCCTGGCGGTGGTTGAGGCCCTTGAGGCCGAGCGGTGAACTACGACTTCCTTGTCGTCGGCTCCGGGCCGGGCGGGTCGATCTTCGCCGCCGAGGCCGCGGCCCGGGGCGCAAGCGTCCTGATCGTTGAGGAGGGTCCGTGGGCCGAGCCCGGATCGGTCGAGCCCTATTCGCGTGCCCAGATGCGCAGGCTCTACCGCAACCAGGGGCTCACCGCGGCGATCGGACGACCGCCCATCGCCTATACCGAGGCACGCTGCGTCGGGGGCGGCAGTGAGGTCAACGCGGGGCTCTACCACGCTCCCGGTGAGGCACTGCTCGCTCGTTGGGGCCGCGACTACGGCCTGCTCGGCTTGGAGCGCGAGCGATTGGCTCCCCACCTGGCGGCGATCGAGCAACGGCTCGCGATCGCGGTGGACGAGGTGGGCTCCGAGCCACTCGCCCAGGGCGCCGAGGCCCTCGGCTGGGAGGGCCGCCACGTCCCCCGCTGGGTCCACGACGACGGGCAGGGCAGGGAGCAACGCCGATCGATGTCGACCAGCTACCTGGCCGATGCCGTCGCGGCCGGTGCCGAGGTTCGACCCGAGACACGCGTGGACCGGCTGCTGGTCGATCGATCCGTTGGCTCGCGCGGCCGGTTGGGGCTGCGGGGCGGCAGGGTGCGTGGCGGCAGGGTGCGGGGCGTCCTCAGCGGGCCCACGACGATCCGGGCCGACCACGTCGTGCTAGCGGCAGGAGCGATCGGGACGCCCGCCTTGATTCAGCGCAGCGGGCTACGCATCCCGCATGCCGGAAGCGGGCTCTCTGTGCACCCCACGGTCAAGGCGGTCGGCGTCTTTGACCCGCCACCCAGCGACGACGGAAGGCTCACCCACGGACCGACGATCTCGGCATACCAAGTCAAGCAGTGGGGTGACCGGCTGAGCCTTGGCTCCTCGGCGAGCCGCCCCGGGCTGATCGCGATGGCCCTGGCCGACAACGACCCGTTGCTCGCGCGCCGGGCGATGGCGGAGTCCTCCCGCATGCGGGTCTACTACGCGGCGATCCGATCGCACGGGCGCGGGTGGGTGCGGGCCGTTCCGGGGGCGGCGGATCCGCTGGTCGGCTACCACCTGACCGATGCCGATCTGGGGGCACTCACCTCCGGCCTCGGCCGCCTCGCGCTGGCACTGCTGGCCGGTGGGGCCCGTGAGGTGATCTGCTCGCTGCCTGGAACGCCGGTGATCAGAACCCCACGTGAGATCCCCGCTGCGCTCGCGGCCGTGACCCGCCGAGCGCCTCTGATGACGGTCCACCTGACCGGCACGATGGCCTCCGGCGAGGATGTCGGCCGATGTGCCACCGACTCGTGGGGTCGGGTCCGAGAGGTCGACGGCCTGTCGGTCAGCGATGCGTCGCTGCTGCCCGATGCTCCGGGCATCAATCCGCAGGGCACGCTCATGGCCCTGGCCCGACGCAATGCCGAGGTGTTGTTAGACGACGATTCCACCGCTGACGTGGCGAGCGAGGTCCGATGAGCCAGGAGCCGATAAACCCGTTGCCGGAGCCCCCGGCGGCCGGCTGGGC
>JBAQXA010000577.1:0-3373 GCA_049299195.1 Nocardioides sp. | reverse complement strand
GCACTGATGGGGTAGGGGATGGACAGTGCGCGGATGATGGCTCATCTGTTGCGATCCGCAGACTAGTAGATGACATAATGTCCATTATCGGCGTTAATCAACGGGAGTTGAAGTAGATGCGGCTGCGGCTCTTGTTGCGCCAGGTGGCGATCAGAGGGTCGATGGCCGCGAGCGCCGCAAGCATCCGCGACACGACCAGTGCAGCCTCCTCGCGGGAGACTTGGTGGTCGCCCCAGAAGGCGGACACGGTCGGCACGGATGCAGGTTAGCGTCGCGGATCCGAACGGATCGGCTATGGCATGGGGGGCCTGGTTCCGAGGGTGACTCCGACAACGCCGCCTGTGACGATCTTGCGCTGCAACGACCTCAAGATCTTTAGCGTCGCCTCATCTTCGAATCCGGTGGTGATCGGCCATTCCAACCCTGATCCCATGACGTTGCTGGCGAAGGCGATCTCGGTCGCGAGCAGTGCGCGTGTCCAATCGGTCCGGCTCAGCGGACGGCCTTCTGCGATCGCGTCGCCGATGCGCCCACCTTCTTCGAACAGGTCAGCAAGACTCTGGTATCCCATGGCTACGGCAAGCTCAGTCGTGCAGGTTGCCGGCCCGCCCCATTCGATGAGACCCGCCCTAAGAACCCGTCGTTCGTCATCGTCCAGTCGAAACTGGATGGGGACAGACGGGTCGTCGTCCCACGGGCACGCGTCCTCAGGATGCTCGCTGAGCCACCGCTCGTTCGTACGCACGCACCACCGGACACGCTCGTCCTCGTCGGCACGAAGTCGTGCGAGCAGATCAAGCGGCGTTTCCCGCCGTCGAGCGACGTCGGCGCTGCACTCTGGGAAGCTTCGAACGACGTCGGCCAGGACCTCGGTTGCGACCGGTGCTCTCATCGCACGCACACGTTCAATGGAATCTGCTGCCGCCCACCAAGCGTGGAAGTCTTCTGCTGACTCGATCACGATGCGATCAGACCACGTCGCGCTGGGAGAACTCTGCCGCAAGGACCCCCGCCAGGTACCGGTAATCCTCCATCAACGGACCGATGAGTCGAGGACTCGCTTCGAAGTGGTCTCGTAAGCCCTTGGCCAGATCTTCGGTCCGCGCGCCCAGATCGCTGGTGCGCTTCCCTTTGCGTCGCTTGAATGACTGCCACCGGCGCCTGGCGACCTCGAGTATCTCGTCGACACCGTCTTCGCGCACGACCGGTGAGCCGCTCCGGCACAGCTCAAGCAGCGCGGTCTGATCGGCTCGCTGGGCGGAGGGGGCCGACGTCGACGACACGAGCGCCTTCGCGCAATCGGTAGCCGCCAGGACCACCATCACGTCCATCGGGTCGGCGGGGATAACCATGGTCGAGAGGTCCGCGGGAGCTGTGTAGAACGTGACGTGACCAGTCGAGACTGTCGGATCGAACAGCGTCGGCGTCACCGAGACCTGCCCGAGCATCGTGACGGTAGGCAGATCCTGCTGACTCCGAGAGAGGGCCGCACAGGCAAACGCCAGCCCGCGGCGGAGCAGGATCTGGTTGCGATCTACGCGCGAGTCGGCCAGGTCCTGATCCGGAATGCCCCGGCCGTTCACCGAATACTCGTAGGCGTCGTCGCTAGGGAACCGAGACCGGTCACCGTGGTAACTCTTTGACCAAGCAGTCAGAACGTGAGCGCCGTCTAGGCGTTCCCAGCCAGCCAGCACGACGGATGCGAGCCCGCTGTCAACGTCGTCGGGCTCAAGCGAGTCGATGATCGACTGCGCGCCGAGCTCGCTCGCACCCTGACTAATCCACGACATACGAGAAGCCTGCCGACTCGACGCCTATCGCGCTACTCATTTGACGGTCCCGCGCCGCAGTCGCCATGAGACTTCAGCCGCGTCCCCGGGCCTACTCCCGCCTCATCAACTCCCGTCCCTGCCAGTTAACTAGCGGCGATCGCTGCGCTGGGCCGATACGCTGCCCACCATGCCGACAAGGCCGCGTCGTCGACGACGAATGCCCACGGCAGAGTCCTTCACACCAAACCAGTAGAAGGATTCACGTGACTCCCTTCGCCCCCAGGAACCCGACCATCCTGGTTGTGCGGCACGCTGAGCCCGCAGTGTCGCCCGCCGTCGACCCGAACGCGTGGCAGCTGTCCGAGGCCGGCCGTGACGCAGCGACCCAGCTCGGCCAGCGCCTTCCTCGAGACGGCCGCTGGGTAGCCAGCACCGAGCGCAAGGCCTACGAGACCTTGCTCTACGTCGGCCACTCCAGCGTCACAGTCAGGCAGGACTCACGCTTCGATGAAGTGCGTAGGAACGAGCCTTTCGACGACGACTTCAAGACCCGGCGGCGCGCCTGGGTGGAGGGTCGGCTCGACGTCAGGCATTCCGGCTGGGAGTCACCGCACGAGGCCGCGGAGCGCTTCGAAGACGCCGTTCACGATCACTCCGCCGATGCTGAGTACCTTGTCGTGGGGACGCACGGGATGGTCCTGACCGCCTGGCTCCTACACGCTCGCCAACAACTCGAGCCATCCGAAGCGGGATCGTTCTGGGAGCACATGACCTTCCCCGACATCATCCGGGTCTCCTGAGGTTCGCACGAGAGTCCGCAGGGCTATCTGCAGGTCATTGTCTAACCGCTCGCGATCAACGCGTTAGGAGCGGGGTGGACTTTCCCGACTCGAACTACGGAGCCTGAAACCGCAGGAGCTTCTGGGCGTTCCGATCGAAGCTGAGTACGGCGGAGCATCCGAACCCTTGGCAGGCCTGAGCGATCATGGCGTCGGCGAAGTCGGCGCCCGAACGCGCCTCGGCGAGCGCTCTGCGCACGTGGTGTTCATCCTGGATCTTGATATCGGCTGAATCAATCAGTTGCTCCAGCGTTGTGACCACACTCTCGATCGGGAACTTGTAGCCGCGGCTCAGTACCCAGTAGGTCTCGACGAGGACGATTGTGGTCAGCAGTCCGGGTTCCCCGGGCGTCAACTTGCGGAAAGCTTGAGTGGCCGCTTTGGACTGTTTGGGATCGTCCTGCACGAGGTGACGGACCACCACGTCGGTGTCGAGACCGATCACGACTCCAGGGCCCCCGATGTGACGGCATCCTCCATGTCGCTCAGGCTGAGCGATGAGCCCGAGAACTTTAAGGCACCGGCAAGTTCGGCGGCCGCTCTCTCAGTGGCTCGAATGACGTAGTCCCCCTCGTCGTTACGAGTGAAGATGACTCTGGTGCCCGCGCTCAGACCAAGAGCAAGTCGCACGTCTTTCGGAACGGTGATCTGTCCCTTGCTCGTCATTGTCCCGATGCTCATCCTGCACCTCCTTACGGCAGCGTAAGGCACTACTTCCGGTTCATCAACTCCCAACGGGCAGTCACGACCACCCTCAGAGGG
>JBAQXA010000576.1:0-3725 GCA_049299195.1 Nocardioides sp. | reverse complement strand
GAGTAGGTCCGTGGGCACAGGCAAATGCAGGTCGGGGCTGACAGCCACGAGCGCTAGTGGCGGTAGTCGGGTGGGTTTGGCAGCCGTAAGCGTGCGTGGCGAACGCTTGTGGCGGTAGTCGGGTGGGTTTGGCAGCCGTATGCGTGCGTGGCGAACGCTTGTGGCGGTACGTCGGTCAGGTGCAGGTGCGTCGCGAATCGTGCGTCGCGAAGGCTGTCGGTGCCAGGTGGCACAGTCCTGCTCAGCCACGAGAGGACGACACATGTTTGCTCATCGCATCAGCCCAGACTCCGCCGAGTCCGGCCACCCGGCCGCCCACTCGGCCGCCCATTCGGCCGGTCATTTGGCCGGACGACCCCTGCCCAGGCGTCAGCTCCCGCTTCACCCCCTGCGGATCGACTGCGACCACTGCGTCGCGCGCGGCCCGGCCTGTCAGGACTGCATGGTCACCGTGCTGCTGGGGCCACCTCCAGAGCTGGGCTTCGACGACGAGGAAGCGGCAGCTCTCACCGCCCTTGCGGAGGGCGGGTTGATCCCGCCCCTGCGCATGGTGCATCCGGTCAGCGGTCCCGAGATCGAGTCGGCGTGAGTGCGTCACACCCGTGATCAGTGGTGCAGGAGTGACGAATGTGACAGCACTGGTGTCCGGATCGTGAAATCACTCGCCAAACGGGGGATTTCACGGCGAGGAGGGTTTGGCGTCCGCCGTGACCGCCGACTACGGTGGGTTGCTCAGACGCCCTACGAGTCGCTCAACCAGGAGCGGCGGGGTGTCGCGCCGAGTTCGGCACCACGGTCGGGGGACGTCGTGGTTCCGGAGCCGGGGACCCACCAATCCCTGGGGTGAATCCGCGCTGAGGCGGACGCTTGCGTCCGTGGAGGCGAGGTAGGGCAAGTCGTGCCCGAACCCGACAGCTCACCCGGTAGGCGCTGACGACAAGGAGATGGTCGGCTCGTGCTCCACGATCCGAAGCGTCATCGCGCCCCGCGGTCGCGCCGTTCCCGTCTATTCGCGCTGCTCACTGCCTTGGTCGCCGTTGTCGGCGTGACCTTCGTGCCCACAGGCACCTCGTCGGCCAAGCCGACGATCGCAGAGGTGAAGAAGCAGGTCGACAAGCTCTACCACGAGGCCGAGGCCGCCCAGGAGCGCTACCACGACGCCAACCTCGAGCTGACCGAGCTGCGCCGCGAGCTCACCACGCTGCGCGCCGATCAAGAGCGGCAGCGAGTGGCTACCGAGCTCGTGCGTGCCGAAGTCGAGGACTCCGTGGTGGCGCAATACGAGGGCCAGACGATCTCTGCGGTCGGGCAGGTCATCGTGTCTGACGACCCCCAGGCGTTCTTGGGGCAGCTGTCGACGATGACGGCCTACAACGAACTTCAAAACTCGCTCTACGCCGACTACGCCATCGAGCTCAAGGCCCTCAAGCTGCGCACCCAGGCGACCAATCAGCGTGCCCGCCAGGTGGCGACGGTGGAGCAGCGGCTTCGGTCGGAGCAGCAGCAGATCGACGACAAGTTGGCCGAGGCCAAGCAGGTTCTCGGTGAGCTGGAAGAAGAAGAGCGGCAGCGACTGCTCGCCCAGGCCGCCAGCGGTGGCCCCGTCGAGCTGCCGAGCAACATCTCAGCCAGCGGCCGAGCCGCGCTCGCCGTGCGCTATGCGATGGCGCAGGTCGGTGACGCCTACGTCTATGGTGCCGCGGGCCCCAATGCGTTCGACTGTTCCGGGCTCACGATGATGGCGTGGGCACAGGCCGGGGTGGGCTTGCCGCACAGCTCGAGCGCCCAGTTTGGCAGCGGGCCCCACATCCCGGCCAGTGCGCTGCAGCCCGGTGACCTGGTCTTCTACTACAGCCCCATCAGCCACGTGGCGATGTACATCGGCAACGGCCTCATCGTGCATGCGGCCCACCCGGGCGCCGGCGTGCGCGTGGCCGGGCTCTACTCGATGCCGTATGTCGGCGCGGTGCGGCCTGGCTAATCAGTGCGGCCTGGCTAATCGGTTCAGCCCGGCCAATCGGTTCAGCGCTGCCAATCGGCCGGCCGTGCAGGGACGCGGTCGCGTCCGGGCCGTCGTCGTGATGTCGACAGCCCTTGCGATGGGTGCGCTCGTCGGCTGCACCCCCACTCAGGAGCCCTCCGCGCCGCTGGGTGACCCGCCACGCACAACCGCGGCGGCATCAATCGCGACCGCCAATGTCGAGCGTCTCGGTCTGCGCCTTCAGCTGGGCTCCTCTCGTGGCGATCGGGTCATCGTGAGGTGGTCCTTCCCGGGGGAAGTCGCGATGGCGAGGGCGGACCTTCCGCTTGTCCGCACCCCCGCCGGTCTGACTCCCCGCGAGGAGACAGCGGGGCGCTTGCCGCTCTGGCTGGTGGCGCCGATGCGGTCGGCGACTCGCCCGGGCGTGCTGGTGGTGACACCGCTCGACGCGGACTCCAAGGCATGGGCTGAGGCGGCCGAGGCGGCACGGACGCGGATCGCGGCGCGGGTGCGGCTGCCGAGGGCCCCGCTCGTGGTGGAGGTGGCTGCCGATGTGGAGTCGCTGGCGCGGGCGCTCGACCAAGATCCAGTGGCGACGCAGGTTGGTGGGGGAGTGCTGCCGGCAGCGGTCACGACGAGTCCCGACGGGCGCGCCGGTGTGCAGGTGCCGTTGCATGTCTTCGTCGACGCCACACAGGTTTCCGCGGATTCGGGCATAGCGGCAGAGGTCTTGCTGGCGCACGAGTTTGTCCATGTGGCCACCCGCTCGCCCGTCCGGCGCGGCATACCGCTGTGGTGGCAGGAGGGGTATGCCGACTATGTGGCCTTCGCGGCCGGGGGAGTGCCCGCGGTGGTTCGTGACATGGGCTTGGTAGCCGCTGGGCCAGCCCGCTCGGAGCAGCAGGGGCTGCCGAGTCCGACTGACTTTGAGCAACGTGCCGAATGGGCCTATCCCGCGGCTCGATGGGTGGTGGCTGTGCTGGTCGAGCGCGCCGGCCTCCGACGGGATGACCCGGCCACCTGGCAGCGCCTGAGCGCCTTCGACGACCGGTTGAGCGGCGGGCAACCGTTGGAAGAGGCGCTGGATGCCGAGTTCGGCGTCGGCATGGATGAGTTGACCCGAGCTTGGTTGCGACGGCTGGAACACTTGCGCTCGTGACTGGGGACCAAAGAGCGCGTGCGGTGGGTTGGGCCACGTTGGCGCTGGGGCTGGTCGGCTTTGCCCTCGTCGCGGCGCTGGTCGTGCCCTGGCAACCGGTTCCCGGGGGAATGCCGGATCCGGCCGCGCCGTCCACTGTTTTCAGCGCCGCCGAGATCGCGCGGGCGGAGAGCTACTCCCGGGTGATTCGGTGGTTGGGCTGGACGAGTCTCGGGCTCTCGTTGGCGGTCGCCGTCATCTTGGGGTTCGGACCGTGGGGCCGGCGGCTGATCGGCCGGATACCGGGTCGTTGGTGGGTTCAAGTGACCGTGGGCACGATCGTGCTGCTCGGTGCCGGGCGGTTGGCAACGCTGCCGATCACCGTGGTGGCGTGGCGCTGGCGGACGAGATGGGAGCTGACGACTCAGGGCCTCCCCGGATTGCTGCGGGACGTAGTGGTGGGCTTTGCCGTCTCGGCGTTGGTGAGCTGCCTGGTCGTCCTCGTGGTGGTGGGCACCGCACGCCGCCTACCGCGGGTCTGGCCGGCCGTGGCTGGAGGAGTGCTCGCGTCGGCGATGCTTGTCATCTCCTTCGGCTACCCGATCG
>JBAQXA010000575.1:0-3573 GCA_049299195.1 Nocardioides sp. | reverse complement strand
TGGCCGGACAGATCGCGGAGCTTGCCGGGCGGACGTTGCGGCGCGACTTCCGAGCGATCAGCAGCCAACACGCGCGGGTGATCTTGGTGGATGCCGCCGACCAAGTGCTGGGCGGCTTTGGCCAGCGACTCGGCAAGCGAGCCGAGGAGGGCCTAAACAAGCTGGGCGTGGAGGTGATGCTGGGCGCCATGGTCACCGACGTCGCTGAGCGCACGATCACGGTGCGCATCGACGGCGAGGAGCAGGTCATCGACGCGGTCACCAAGATCTGGGCCGCAGGCGTTCGCGCCAACCCGTTGGCCGAGACCCTCGCGGCCCAGACCGGAGCCGCTCTGGATCGAGGCGGCCGGATCGAAGTCCTGCCCGACCTGACCCTGCCTGGCCACCCGGAGGTTTTCGTGGTCGGCGACATGATGAGTCTCAACGGGTTGCCCGGGGTGGCCCAGGTCGCCATCCAAGGCGCGAAGTACACCGCCAAGGTGATCGATGCCCGGCTGCGCGGCCGACAAGTGCCGGGCCCCTTCACCTATTTCGACAAGGGCTCGATGGCCGTGATCAGCCGCTTCAACGCGGTCGTCTCGCTCGGCAAACTTCAGTTCAGCGGGTTCATTGCCTGGCTGATGTGGCTCGCCCTGCACCTCATCTACATCATCGGCTTCAAGAACCAGATCACAGCCCTGATTGCCTGGATGACGGCATTCTTCGGGCGCGGCACCTCCGAGCGCACGACGACCGAGCAGCAGATCTTCGGCCGGCAGGCGCTTGCTCAACTCGAAGGCGGCGCTGCCGCCCTCGTCGAAGACTCCGACCCCGAGCAATCCAGGTAGCGGAACTCGGCCAATAGCTCCCCCGCGATCGGAGTCGCACCGATGCCACTGCGCAGGCGGCGCGCCCGGCCGAGCTCGTCGGCCACGCCGAACGAGGTGTGGTACTCCAGCGACCGGTGGAGCGCGCCCACGGCCGGTCCGAGGCACTGCCGATGCTCGCCACCGCCACGCGCCGCGCCACCACCAAGGACCTCGCTCGCCTCAAGAGGCTGCTCGAGGGCTGAACCCGCTGGGCACGGCAACCGGCCGGCCCGATGGACTTAGGACCACAAACACGCTGGTCTTAGCCCCATTGTCTGATCGACGGTGTCCATCCGTCGGTGGTGTTCTGGTCTTCCACTCGTTCAGCGGAACGACCAGCGATGAGGACGACAACCATGAACCACAAGCTCAGTCTCACTTTGTCCGCCCTGTGCCTCGGCCTCGTTGCCGTCGGCCCTGCCGCCGGAGCCAAGGACGTCGACGTCCATGGCACCGCCACCTGCTCCACAGGCGTTAAGGCGAAGATCAAGGCCGGCCCCCGCGATCCCGGTCAGATCAAGACCAACGTGCAGATCGACGACGCCGGCACCGTGCGCCGGGTCTGGACGATCACGGTCGTCGACGGCACCGAGACTCGCACCGTCAACGTCACCACGGCGGGCGCCTCGAACTCGATCAACCGCGACTTCTTCACCACCAACAACGCCGGCGCCGACACGGTCACGTTCACGGCGACCCGCGCGGGCGCTTCGTGCTCCGGGACGGTCACCGTTCCCTGATCCACCCCCTCCCCCGGCCAGGCGGCGGAGCCCAGCGACCCGACAGGGTCCAGGGTCCGCCGCCTTGGCCTGCCTCGACCGCGTTGGACGGATCCCTCGACCGAGCGGCCTGGTCGTCACCAGGTGACGATGAGCCTGCCCGGTCGGCACGTGTGGACGACTATGGCCGCACGACGGCACAGTCGGGCATCAATGGGGGAGGATTCGTGAAGCCACGACTGCGCGGCATCGGCCATTGGCTGGTTGGGATCTCCCTCATCCTTGTGTCTCAAGCCCTGACGGGTTGTAGCGATTCGGCGAGTCGAGCCGACGATCCGGATTTCGATGACACCTCCGCCAGGCTGCTCACGTTCAAGGCTCCCTCAGATGGTGGATTCAATGCTCGGGTTTTCGGGCGGCTGTCCCTATCGGAGAGCGGCTGCGACGCGTTCCGGTTCTCTGGACGATCCAAGAACCTCTTGTGTTGACGAGGGGAACAGCGACATCGGGTTCGTGGCCATCCACTGAGCCGCCCCAAGACCCGATAATGAGCCAGGGTGGTGAGTTACAGTTAGAGCAGTTGAGTTCAGGTGCATCACCTAGGAGGACGAGTGCCCGAGCCACTTGTTGACGATGTCCAGACACTCCGCGCTGCCTTGGACAGCTCGTCCGAGGACGTGAAGGTCACGCTGAGTCTCCCCCGCAAGAGTGCCGAGAAGGTGCTCGCGCTGCTGGATGCGGAGCGTACGACGGGTGCAGTCGTGATCCCGATCAAGGAGGTATTCACGACCACGGAGGCCGCGACCATGCTCGGCTTGTCCCGCCCGACACTCATGAAGTTGATCGCGTCTGGCGAGATCGACCACGTGAAGGTCGGGACCCACCATCGCGTACCCGCACAGGCGATCTTGGACTTCCAGCAGGCGCGTCGCGCGCGACGTGAGAAGGCAGCCGACGCGCTCGCAGAGTTCTCCAACCAGATCGGTCTGGTCGATTGACGATCTCGGTAGTCCTTGCGGACGCCAACATCCTGTTCTCTCGGACCCTGCGCGACTACTTCCTCTACATAGCCGACGCAGGCGCCATCGAGATTCACTGGAGCCAACAAATCCTGGAGGAGATGTCGAGAAACCTCCGTGCACGACTCGGCCTTGATCACCTAGCTACGGAGCGCCTTGAGGGGCTAATGAACGACTTCATCCAGTATGCCCTGATCGAGATCGACCCTGCCGATGTCGCCACCGCGGAGGCGGTCGAGATGGACGCCAAGGATCGCCACGTCCTCGCAGCCGCCCTCTCCGCCGACGCCGACATCCTCCTCACCGAGAACACCAAGCACTTCCCGCGAGCCTGGATGACCGAACACGGCATTGAACTGCTCGGCGCAGGTGACTTACTGGTCCGTCTTGCCGTGCACTTCCCAGACGAACTCCGAGCCGCGCACGCGAGGGCCCTGCGGTACTCCCCCAAGTCCGAAGCAGACATCCTCGCCACGCTGAAGCGATGTGCCGGCACATCATCCGTGGATGCCATCCGCCGCGTGACGACGGTCGGCTCCGACGGTGAGCAGGTGTGAAGGCCCAGGGCCGCGCCACCACCAAGGACCTCCCCCGCCGCACAGCCCTCCTCGAAGACGCACCCCGCCGGGCAGATCCATCGGGCAGGTGAACCCGGCCGACTCGAGATCGATCCCCAACACGCCGATCGGTGGCCCGGGGTGTACGACGACTGCACCGCCACCTGGCCACACGAACCGGATCGAATCGCCGTCTTGACGAGTACTGCGGGCGCCAAGGACGCCCGCGAACAGGCGCGAAGAGAAGTCCAGATCTGCCGAGCCCAAGTGGGTGGCTCCCAACACCGCCTGGGGCCCTGCCGGGGTGGCCCACACACGTCGGTCTACCACTCCGGGTCCGTGGCGCCCTTACTGCTCGGATAGCTCGCGGGATTTCGGTGCTCGCTGGCCAACGAATCCCCCGCGATAGGAAGCGCACCGAGGCCACTGC
>JBAQXA010000574.1:0-3095 GCA_049299195.1 Nocardioides sp. | reverse complement strand
TCTGGCCGGGTGCTCGTGGTCACGGGGACCAACACCGACATCGGCAAGACGATCGCCACCGCGGCGTTGGCCGTGCGCGCCTCTACCGACGCGCGGGTCATCGTCGTCAAGCCGGTGCAGACCGGAGTCGAGGCGCACGACCCAGGCGACGCCGGCGAGATCCACCGGCTGACGGGCGTCGCCACGCAAGAGTTCACTGCGCTCCCCGACCCGCTGGCGCCCGACACGGCCGCCCTACTGCGCGGCATTCGGCTCCCGCCGATCGAGGAGTATGCCGACCGCATCCGCGTGCTGACCGAGAGCTACGACCTCGTGCTCGTCGAGGGCGCTGGCGGGCTGTTGGTCCGGCTCGACAACGACGGTGGCACGCTGCTCGACCTCGCCGCGCTGCTGGGCGCCGAACTCGTCGTGGTGACCGGGCCAAGCCTCGGCACGCTCAACCACACCGAGCTGACGGTGGCGGCTGCGCGGGCCCGCGGCCTCGAGCCGGTCGGACTCATCATCGGCTGCTGGCCCGAACACCCCGGACTCGCCGAAGAGTGCAACGCCGACGACCTGCCGCGCGTGACCGGCATACCGGTGATTGCGACGAGTCCCGAGGGTGTCGGAGCTCTTGCACCGGCCGAATTCCGCAGGCGCGCACCGGGCTGGTTCGGCTAGCCGGGCGGCCAAGGAGACCCCGCGGCGGGTCCGTGGAGCTGGATTGAGCCGCCTCGGAGCCGCTGGCGCGCTTACGTTCCCCTCGCTCTGTGCGCCCGCTCTGCGCTGTCGCGCCCTTCCGTCCTCCCCTTCGCACGCGGGACAGAGCGCGGGTAGCTGCCCGAATGCTGAACCGTTTGCCCTCGCGCGTCCCGTGTTGTGCGTGACGGGTGGGCCTGCAACCCAAACGGTTCAGCATTCGTGCAGGCGCTGCCTCATCGCTGGGTGTGCCGCCGCAGACCAAACGTGAGCGCGTCGACCAACGCGACGAACGATGCCTCGATCACGTTGTGCCCAACCCCGACGGTCACCCAGGAGGACCCGCCATCCGTGGTCTCGATGAGCACGCGGATCGTGGCGTCCGTGCCGTGGCCCTGGTCGAGGATGCGGACCTTGTAGTCGATCAGCTCGAACTTCGCGACCTCCGGGTAGGCCGCCGCGATCGCTTGGCGCAGCGCCTCATCGAGCGCGTTCACCGGGCCGTTGCCCTCGCCGGTCACGACGAACCGCTCGCCCCCGGCGTGCAGCTTCACCGTCGCCTCCGACAGCGCCTCGCCGCCGGGCCGCGAGTCGCTGATCACCCGCCACGACTCCACGGTGAAGTACGACGGCCGCGCCCCCTCGACCTCCTCGATCAGCAGCAGCTCAAAGGAGGCATCGGCGGCCTCGAAGGTGTAGCCGGTCTGCTCCAGCGCCTTGACTCGGGCGGTCACGCGCTTGACCAGCTCCTTGTCACCGGAGAGGTCGAACCCGAGCTCGCGCCCCTTGAGCTCGATCGACGCCCGGCCCGCCATGTCGGAGACGAGGAGCCGCATGTCGTTGCCGACATCGGTGGGTTCGGCGTGCTGATAGAGCGCTGGGTCGACCTTGATCGCGCTCGCATGCAACCCCGCCTTGTGTGCAAAGGCCGAGGTGCCGACATACGGCTGACGCGAGCTCGGCGGCACGTTGGTGACCTCAGCCACCGCGTGCGCGATCCGGGTGGCGTCGGCCAGCAGCCCCTCGGGGAGCACTCGCTGCCCGAGCTTGAGTTCGAGGTTGGCGACGACCGAGATCAGGTCGGCGTTGCCGGTGCGTTCGCCGTAGCCGTTGATGGTGCCCTGCACGTGGGTGGCGCCGGCGTCGACTGCCGCCAACGTGTTGGCCACCGCGCAGCCGGTGTCGTTGTGGCAGTGGATGCCGACGCGCAATCCGGTCGCGGAGACGACATCGTGCACCACATCGCCGACTTGGCTGGGCAGCATGCCCCCGTTGGTGTCGCATAGGGCGACCACCTCGGCGCCGGCTTCAAACGCGGTGCGCACGACCTCTAGCGCGTAGGCCCGGTTGTCGCGATAGCCGTCGAAGAAGTGCTCGGCGTCCCAGCCGACCCGCTGCCCTTCGGCGCGGAGGTGGGCGACCGTGTCGCGCACCATGGCTAGGTTTTCGGCCAAGGTGGTGCGCAGGGCGAGGTCGACGTGGCGGTCGTGCGACTTCGCGACGAGCGTCACGACACCTGCACCGCTCTCCCGCAGAGCGGCGACCAGCGGGTCATCGGCCGCTGCCACCCCGGCGCGCCGGGTCGCACCAAAGGCCGCCAGTTGGGCATGCCGGAGGTCGAGTTCGCTGCGGGCGCGGGCGAAGAACTCGGTGTCCTTCGGGTTGGCCCCCGGCCAGCCGCCCTCGATATAGCCCACCCCGAGGCCGTCCAGATGCCGCGCGATCGCGAGCTTGTCGGCGACCGACAGGTTGAGGCCCTCCTGCTGGGCGCCGTCGCGCAGGGTGGTGTCGTAGACGTGGAATCCAGCGGCCGGGTTCATCGGTTCTCTCTCGTCGTCTTGGGTGCCACGGTTGTGGTGCCAGTGCTGCTTGGTGCAGTGCTGCTCCGTGCAGTGCTGCTCGGTGTCGGGCAGCGTCGTGCGGGCAACAAAAAACCTCCCGTGGGTGCGGGAGGTTGGCGCGTCGTCGGCCCAGGCTGGGCGCGTCGACGCGCTAGCAAATGATGATGATGCTGCTCAACACGCGCCCCAGTCTGCCAGACCGCCGCCAGGGCGGCGACAGCGCCGGCCCTCGCGGACGCTCGGCAGCGCCGAACGTGCGACAGATCGAGCGCCCCGGCGGCCGATTCGCCGCACGTTGCGGAGGAGCCTTTCGGGACGTGCGACAGATCGAGCGCCCCGGCGACCGATTCGCCGCACGCTACGCAGGAGCCCTTCGGGACGTGCGACAGATCGAGCGCCCTGGCAGCCGATTTGCCGCACGTTACGAGGGAGCGGTGCGGAGGGACGCGGCGGACGGGCTGCGGAAGAGCGGCCGCATAGGAGCCGTGCGGAAGGCGGCAGGCGCCGCCGGACGTGCGGCAGATCGAGCGCCCTGGCGGCCGATTCGCCGCACGCTACGGAGGGGCGCTGCGGAGG
>JBAQXA010000573.1:0-2085 GCA_049299195.1 Nocardioides sp. | reverse complement strand
CCGCCGCACGCTGCGCGCCTCTGCCGCGCGGATCGCTGCCTCGGACCTCGGGCGGGGTGAGTAGCCGTGCAGGTCTCGATCTCGGTCAACGGCGAGAGAGTCACCCGCGAGGTGGAGTCGCGGCAGTTGCTCGTGCACTTCCTGCGCGACGACCTCGGCCTGGTCGGCACCCACTGGGGCTGCGACACAAGCAACTGCGGCACCTGCGTCGTTTGGTATGACGGCCGCCCGGCGAAGTCGTGCACGATCCTGACCGCCATGGCCCACGGTCACGAGGTGCGGACCGTGGAGGGCCTCGAAGCCGACGGCCGGCTCGACCCGGTGCAGGAGGGCTTCATCGCCTGCCACGGCATCCAGTGCGGCTTCTGCACCCCCGGCATGCTGATGACCGCCCGGGCGCTGCTCGATGAGAACCCCGATCCGACCGCAGACGAGATCCGCGACGCACTGTCGGGTCAGATCTGCCGCTGCACGGGCTACAGCAGCATCGTGCGCGCCGTCCAGTGGGCCGCCCGCGCCGAGCGGGACGAGCAATGACCACAACCGCGTCCGCTCAGCCGGCGACACTGAGTCGGGTCGAGGACATCCGCCTCGTGCGCGGCCGGGGCACCTTCTGCGATGACCTGCAACTGCCCGGCATGCTGCATCTCGCGATCCTCCGCTCCCCCGTCGCCCACGCCCGGATCACCCACCTCGATGTCACCGCCGCTCGGATGCACCCCCAGGTGACGGCGGTCCTGACCGGAGAGTCGCTTGCTGAGCTCTCGATGGCCTGGATGCCGACGCTCGCCCACGACTCCCAAGCGGTGCTCGTCACCGACAAGGTCCGCTTCCAGGGGCAGGAGGTCGCCTGTGTGGTGGCCGAGACCCGCTACGCGGCACGCGATGCCCTGGAGCTGATCGACGTCGACTTCGACCCGCTCCCGGTCGTGACCGATCCGACCACCGCGTCGGACCCGTCCCAGCCGGTGATACGCGACGACCTCGGCGCCCGCGACAACGTGTGCTTTGAGTGGGCGACTGGCGACGCCGCCGCGACAGCCGCCGCCTTCGCCAACGCCGATGTCGTGGTGAGCGACGAGTTCACCTTCCCGCGGGTGCACCCGGCGCCGATGGAGACGTGCGCGGCGGTCGCGGACTACGACCGACCGACCGGCCGCCTCACCGTCTGGCTCACCAGCCAGGCGCCCCACGCGCACCGCACGATGCTGTCGCGCCTGACCGGCATTGCCGAGCACAAGGTCCGCGTGATCTCCCCCGATGTCGGAGGCGGGTTCGGCAACAAGGTGCCGCTCTACCCGGGCTATGTCTGCGCGATCGCGGCGTCGATGGCCACCGGGAGACCGGTCAAGTGGACCGAGGACCGGTCGGAGAACCTGATCTCGACCTCGTTTGCCCGCGACTTCCAGATGCGCGGGCGGCTCGCCGCGACCCGCGATGGCCGCCTGCTCGCGGTCGAGGCCGACGTGTTGGCCGACCACGGCGCCTTCAACGCGGTCGCCGTGCCGGCCAAGTTCCCCACCGGCTTCTTCGGTGTCTTCACCGGCAGCTACGACATCCCGGCCGCGTCGGGCACGATGACCGCCGTCTACACCAACAAGGCGCCCGGCGGGGTGGCCTACTCGTGCTCGTTCCGGATCGCCGAGGCCGTCTATTTCATCGAGCGACTCGTGGACCGGCTCGCCCGCGAGCTCCACCTCGACCCCGCCGAGCTTCGCCGCCGCAACTTCATCGCCCCCGACCAGTTCCCCTATGTGACCGCGACCGGCTGGACCTATGACTCCGGCGATTACGCCGCCACGCTCGCAGAAGCACTCCGGATCGCGGGCTACGACGACCTCCGGCGCGAGCAGGCCGAGCGCCGATCCCGCGGCGAGCTGATGGGCATCGGGCTGTCCTGCTTCACCGAGGCGGTCGGCGCCGGTCCGCGCCGGCAGATGGACATCCTCGGCCTCGGCATGAGCGATGCCTGCGATCTCGAGATCAACCCCACCGGCACGGCCACGCTGCGCATCTCGGTGCAGACCCAGGGTCAGGGCCACGAGACGACGTTTGCCCAGATCGTGGCCGGCGAGCTGGGGCTTG
>JBAQXA010000572.1:0-3842 GCA_049299195.1 Nocardioides sp. | reverse complement strand
CCGAGGCTGTCGACCTGCGCGCGGAACGCGTCCGCCTCGCTGTCGTGGAGCAGCGTGAACGAGTGCGCGCTCGTGCCGGCCGTCGGCACGCCATAACGCTGGCGGGCGGCGAGATTGGAGGTGGTCGAGAAGCCCGCGATGTAGGCCGCGCGGGCGCAGGCGACCGCTGCCTCCTCATGGGTACGCCGCGACCCCATCTCGATACACGGCCGTCCGGCCGCCGCTGCGGTCATTCGCGAGGCCGCCGAGGCAATGGCCGAGTCATGGTTGTAGATCGACAGCAGCAGGGTCTCGATGAGAACCGCCTCCGCAAAGGAGGCCTCCACGATGACCAGCGGTGAGTAGGGGAAGTAGGTCTCGCCCTCCGGGTAACCCCAGATGTCGCCGGTGAACCGATAGCCGCTGAGCCACTCGAGGGTCGCGTCGTCGACCACCGAGCCCTCGCGCAGGACGGACAGCACTTCGTCGTCGAAGCGGAAGGCCTCGATCGCCGCGAGCGCCCGGCCAACTCCCGCCACTACCCCGTAGCGACGCCCCTCGGGAAGCCGCCGGGGGAACAGTTCGAAGACCGACCGGCGCTCGGCCGTCCCCGCCTGCAGGGCGGCCTGCAGCATGGTCAGCTCATAGTGATCGGTCAGCAGCGCGGTCGAGTCGCTCACCGCCGCAGCCTACGGCCGGCTGCTGCGATATGCCACGATGTGCCCCGTGGCGACTGCACCCGTGGAAGTGGAGCCGGAGCTGATTCCGGACGAGCTCATCCTTCCGGCACTGCCGTGGGTCACCGTGGTGTGGAACGACCCGGTCAACCTGATGTCTTATGTCACCTTCGTCTTTCAGGACTACTTCGGCTACTCGAAGAAGAAGGCCAAGAAGCTCATGCTCGAGGTCCATAACGACGGCAAGTCCGCGGTGAGCACGGGCAGCCGCGAGGAGATGGAGCGAGACGTGCAGGCGATGCACTCCTTCGGGTTGTGGGCGACGCTGGAGAAGTCCGAGTGAGTGGTTTTGTGCGGCACCGGCGCAGCGGCCTGCTGATCGCCACCTTCAACGCCTTTGAGGCCGAACTCCTGCGGTCGCTGGCCGGGCAGATCATCGAGCTGCTTCAAGACGGCGAGGCGATTCCGATCGAGCCCCAAGATCCCCTGGAGCGGCTGTTTGCGTTTGATGGGCCGATCCACGAGCCGGACGATCCGGTGCTCATCCGGCTGCTGCCGTCGGCATACCCCGACGACGCGGAGGCGTCGGGGGAGTTCCGCCGGTTCACCGAGTCGGGGCTGCGGGAAGGCAAGGTCGGGACCGCAGTCACGGTGCTCGATGCGCTCCGACTGGCCGGGCTGGTCGACGGCCCGCCTCGGTCGGACGCGACGACCGACGTGACCCTGGAGACGTATGACGTGGAGTTGTCGCCCACCGAAGCGGTCGATTGGCTCAAGTCGCTGACCGACTTCCGCCTCGCGATCGCGGCGCGCCTGGGGGTAGAGGAGGACGGCGATCTCGACCGGGAGTTTGATCGGGAGGACCCGCGCGCCCCCGCGGTCGAGATCTACCACTGGCTCTCCTTCGTGCAGGAGACGCTCGTGCGGGCGCTGCGCCGCTGAGTCACCGAGCTGGGGGCCGCTGCAGCGGGCAGCGGGCAGACGAGCGGGCTGTCCGAGCGCTGGGCGCACTCCGGAGAGCGGCCGCCGCTTCACCTACCCTCGGGGGGTGCTGAGCATCGACCGGGCGACGTACGACGCGATCGTCGCGCACGCCAAGCGGGACCACCCGGTGGAGGCCTGCGGGATCGTCGCCGGCCCCGAAGGCAGCGACCGCCCCGAGCGCCTGATCGAGATGATCAACGCGGCCGGCAGCCCCACGTTTTATGAGTTCGACGGCACCGAGCTGCTGACGCTCTATAAGCAGTTGTGGGCCGCCGATGAGGAGCCGGTCGTCATCTATCACTCCCACACCGCCACCGAGGCCTACCCGAGCCGAACCGACATCGGCTTAGCCAGCGAGCCCGGGGCGCACTACGTGTTGGTGAGCACTCGCGAGCACGGGAATAACGAAGGGCCGGTGGAGTTTCGGTCCTATCGCATCGTCGATGGCCAGGTGACTGAGGAACCGGTCAGCGTTGACGGTGCGGAACCCAGCTAACCGATCCATCCCGCGACGATCGCGGCAACCAACAAGATGAGCAGGAGTCACGTGTGAGTATCGAGGTTCGCGTCCCGACGATCCTGCGCTCCTTCACCGGCGGCGAGAAGTCCGTGTCGGGTCAGGGCGCCACGATCGCCGAGTTGATCGACGATCTGGAGGCACGCTTCCCGGGCGTGAAGGAACGCTTGGTCGACGAGGGCGGTTTGCGCCGCTTCATCAACGTCTATCTCAACGACGAGGACGTGCGCTTCACCGGCGGCCTCGAGGCGGTGCTCAGCGACGGCGACCAGGTCGTCGTGCTGCCCGCCGTCGCCGGCGGATGAGCCGCTTCGACTCTCTGCTCGACTCCATCGGGGGCACCCCGCTGGTGGGGCTGCCGCATCTGTCCGAGGCGATCGGCAGCCCTGACGTGCGGCTGTGGGCCAAGTTGGAGGACCGCAACCCCACCGGTTCGGTCAAGGACCGGGCCGCTCAGTGGATGCTTACCCACGCCGAGAAGGACGGGTTGATCCACCCCGGCTGCACGCTGCTTGAGCCGACCTCCGGCAACACCGGCATCAGCCTGGCGATGGCCGCCAAGCTCCGCGGCTACCGACTGGTCTGCGTGATGCCGGAGAACACCTCCGTCGAGCGGCGCCAGCTGCTGCGGATGTGGGGCGCCGAGATCGTCTCCTCGCCTGCCGCGGGCGGCTCCAACGAGGCGGTGCGCGTGGCCAAGCGCCTCGCCGAAGAGCACCCCGACTGGGTGATGATGTATCAGTACGGCAACCAGGCCAACGCGCTCGCGCACTACGAGTCGACCGGGCCCGAGTTGTTGGCCGACCTCCCCGAGATCACCCACTTCGTGGCCGGGCTCGGCACCACCGGCACGCTGATGGGCGTCGGCCGCTACTTCCGCGAGCAGAAGCCCGACGTCCGGATCGTCGCCGCCGAGCCGCGCTATGGCGAGGTCGTCTACGGCCTGCGCAACCTCGATGAGGGCTTCGTCCCGGAGCTGTATGACGCGACGCTGATCGACACACGCTTCTCGGTCGGACCCCGAGACGCGCTGCGCCGGGTGCGCGAGCTGTTGGAGTCCGAGGGCATCTTCGCGGGCATCTCCACCGGCGCGATCCTCCACGCCGCTCTCGGCCAAGCCGCCCAAGCCGCCAAGGCCGGCCGCCGAGCGGACATCGCGTTTGTCGTCGCCGACGGCGGCTGGAAGTATCTGTCTACCGGTGCCTACGAAGGCACCATCGACGAAGCCGAAGACCGACTCGAAGGGCACCTGTGGGCTTGAGCGAAACTCCCCGTCGGGGGGCTTTCGCATCCCTGTTTCTGGGCATTCTCACCCTGATCGTCCTCACCGCGGTGACTGCGCCCCTGCTGAGCGCCGACCCCGCCGCTGCGGCCGATCCGGTCGTCAACACGGCGCCCCCGCAAGTGACGGGGGTCCCTCAATACGGCGAGCTGCTCACCGCCGATCCGGGGCTGTGGACGCCCAGCGGGCTGAGCTTTAGCTATCAGTGGCTTCGCGACGGCGATCCGGTGGTCGGCGCGACCGGCGCGGCCTTGATGCTGGGGTTGGAGGACCTCGGCCACCGCATGAGCGTCTTGGTCACGGCGACCGATGGCGAGACTTCGGGTGCCGCGACCTCGGCCCCCACCCCGCCGGTTGCCCTTCGGCGCTATGCCGTGACCCAGACGCCCGCGCTGTCCGGGGT
>JBAQXA010000571.1:0-3125 GCA_049299195.1 Nocardioides sp. | reverse complement strand
GGTCATGCCGAACCCCCAGGCCACGCCAGTTCCGCGCCGAGCCGGCCGGAGTCGCTCAGGTGCTGCAGCCACCCGAGACGCCGGAGGCGGTCGCGGTCACCGTCGAGCAGCCCGTGGCGCCGGAAGGAGTCCAGCAGTTCCTGAACCCCCGCCTCGAGCGAGGTGGGCGGCGGCAGGTCGGGGAACATCTGTCGGAGCCGGGTGAAGTCGACGCGGTAGCTGCGCCCGTCCGACGAGGGGCGTTCGGCGAACTCGAGATCTGCACCGGTGATCTCGGCAACGACCGTCGCGACGTCGCGGACCTGCAGGTTGAGCGACGGGTCCCCCACGTTGACCAGGTGGTGGGACAAACGCTCGTCTGGCGCCTCGAGCGCAGCGACCATCGCGTGCGCGATGTCGGCGACGTGCACGTAAGGCCGCCAGGGCGTCCCGTTGGACAACACCCGGACCACGCCGTCGAGGTAGGCCATGGCGGTCAGCTCGTTCACGACGATGTCGAGCCGCAGGCGGGGAGAGAAGCCGAACGCGGTCGCGTTACGCAGGCAGACTGCCACGAAGCCTTCGCCTGTCATCGTGGCCAGCTCGCGCTCCACGTTCACCTTGGCGTGCGCGTAGGTGGTGAGCGGCTCGACGGGTCCGCTCTCGTCGACGACCAAGTCGTCCGGCGTAGCGCCGTACACGCTGCAGGTGGAGGCCTGCACGAATCTCCTCACCCCTGCGGCCCGAGCCGCGTGCGCCAGAGCGACCGCCGCCCGGCCGTTGATGGCCATCGTCGCCTCGGGCCACCGGATACCCATGGGGTCGTTGCTCAACGCCGCGAGGTTGAGCACCGCGTCAAACCCGGTCAGCCAGGACGACGCGACCTGGCGGAGGTCGGACTGCTGGCTATCCGGGTCGTGAGGCACGGGACCCACGAGGCAGTCGCGGAACCAGCCGGTGTCCAGGCCCACGACCTTGTGCCCCCGGCTGGCGAGCGACGGGGTGACCACGGTGCCCAGGTATCCCTGGTGCCCGGTGACCAAGATCTTCACGGTGCCTCCTTCACGTGCGCGATCCTGACAGGTCGGGTGTGCGTTTGTCGCGGCGACAGGTCGGTGGCTATAGTCCAGCTCTTGCCTCGAGACAGGAGCCAAAGCCATGACGTTCTCTGGACCTGGCCACCGCCCATGCCCCCGAACACCTGGTCCGTAGCGACGTCGTCTGCACCGCGTTCGAGGGGGACGGGGAGGCTTCGTCACGACGTGCTCACCGAGGCCGCCCACCTCGTGTGGTCGCGATGGGACGCTCTGCGTCTCCGGTTCAGCGTACCTCGGAGGAATGGCGCCAAAGGTCTCGCACGACTTTCCTGGCCGAGGCCGTTAGCGGCTGCCCCTCCCGGACTCCGGCGCCCAGATCACGGCCTGGGCGACGCACCAGCGGGTCTTCTTCGCGGAGGATCGAGTACGCCGCGACATGGAGTACTGGGCTGCCCGCCCCGGGCGGCCGTTGCGCAGGCGATGATCCCCGGGAGGTTTCCCGACTTCTTCGTGTGGTCGGACCTGCGGCCGAGTCGCTTCGACCACCTCAACAACCAGCGCACTTTCTACCTCGGGTCGGCGACGCGGAGACGGTGCAGCCGGTGCCGTTCGGTGAGCTCGAAGCCAGCCCGCTCAGGGTGCCTCCGGGCCGTGCGAGGGCAGGGATGTCGTGCACGCTCGTGCGCAATGTCGACGGCGGACTCACTCTCCGGCTGCGCCATCAGGTCGGCAACTACACGCGGGAACGGGCGCCGAGCCGTGCGACGACATCGTGGCAACGGCACTGCGCGATGCTTGACCATCTGTTCAGCGTCGCTGCTCGGCTCCGCTGAGAGCCTCCCGGAGGACACTGAGTACAAAGACCCACGCACCCCGGGAGACTTGGGCAGTCGCTGACCGACTTTGTCTGCCCCGACGATCGTGTCGCTGTTGAGCTGGTGTGGCGAGACGACGGCCAGGCCCGCGCCCGGATGCCGGGACTCAAGGTGCCGTCGGTCGAGTCGCTGAGCCCGGCCCTGCGCCCGGAGCTGGGCCTGCACCACGCCAGCGCTGGCGTGGTGCTCGCCTTCGGTGGCCTGGCCAACCAGATGATGGCGGTCTTGGCCGAGAACCCCACACTGTAGGAGACAGCCCTCACGGAGTTGGTCCGCCACGCGTCTGCGCTGTCGGCTCACGACAGGGCGCCTCGCGGTCGTTCCCGCCGGGCCACTGGTGCTACTTCGACCTCGGCTCCGCCGACGATCTCACCGGCTTCGTCGAGATCATGGCGTGCAAGCCCCGCCAGAGTTGGCGCTCTGACCTCCGCCGGCTTGAGACCTCGGGACTCCGGGTCGAGGTGGTCGCGACTCACGCGAGTGCACTGCGCCGGGCAGCACCACTCGTTGCCGCGGTGCAGTCCCAGGGCGGATTACCTGTCAGCGCGGCTGATGGATTGGTGGCTAGCGCGATATCTCGACCCTCGTCGAGACCACGCTCATCACCTTTCTGCGCAGGGAGGGGTGGATGTCGCGGTGAACGTGTGTGCCAGGTGCACTCCTCCTACCTGGCCGACCACTTCGTCGGCCTGATCAACAGCCATCCACGCGAGCCGAGCTTTACCACCTGGACGCCTTCATGATTCCCGGCCAGCGCGCATGCGACCCGACCCGTCAGCCGGCCCACGACCGTCGGTCTCGGGCCCGGCCATCCGGAGTCGAAACGGCGGCGCCGAGCGGACACGATCCCGCTCTCCCACGTCATCCGGGGGACCCGACGCCGTCAGCGCCGTGACGACAGCTCGGCGAAGATCGCCGTCCACTGGGCCGGCGTGACGAAGGCGACGACCTCATCACGGGACACCCTTGCCCGGGTGACCGCGGCATCGACGAGACGCTGGGGATAGATCGTGCCGAGGCTCGCCCGCAGAGAGCCTCCCACGCCCATAAACCCGGTCTCGACCGCGCGAACCCAGGCCTTCTCCGCTGCGCGTGGCAAGAGCGGCTGTCGGCGACGCTCAAGCCGCAGCACTGCAGCGTCCACCGCCGGACGTGGCCGGAAGCTGTCACGCCGGATCCGCGGGCCGAGCGACCACTCCCACCACGGCCAAGTGCGGACGGTCGCCAGGGACCA
>JBAQXA010000570.1:0-4088 GCA_049299195.1 Nocardioides sp. | reverse complement strand
GCCTCACCGACCCGGCGGGAGCTCGGCTCTTGCCCCCGGGCTTCCCCGCGTTGGTGGTGGCCGATCCACGTCGGGTCCTCGGCGCGCTGAGCGCGCAGATCTACGCGCACCCGGCCGAGCGGATGCGCACCATCGGCGTGACCGGGACCCAGGGCAAGACGACGACCACCCGCCTCCTGTTGGCCGCGTTGGAGGCGATGGGCCACCGCGTGGGGGCCATCGGCACGGTGGGCACCCGCATCGCCGGGCGAGATGTGGCCAGCGGCCTGACCACCCCGGAGGCACCCGATCTGCAAGCGCTCATGGCGGTGATGGTGGAGGCGGGTGTGACCGACTGCGTGATGGAGGTCTCGAGCCACGCCCTGGTGAAGGGGCGCGTCGACGGGGTCCGCTTCGACGTGGCCGGGTTCGCCAATCTGGGCCGCGATCACCTGGACTTCCACGAGTCCGTCGAGGACTACTTCGCGGCCAAGGCGACACTGTTCACCCCCGAGCGGGCGCGCGCCGGGGTGGTCAATGCCGACGACATTTACGGCCAACGCCTCGTCCGGCAGGCCGGCATACCGCTGCGCACGATGTCGCTGCCCACTCCCGACGACCAGTCCACCTCAGCCGACTGGTGGCTCTCCGCGGTGGATCTCGGCCCGATGGGCAGTCGGGCCCTGGTGCATGGGCCGGGGTTGCCCTCGGAGGGCGTGCGGTTGGAGTTGTCGATGCCGGGCGACTTCAACCTTGCCAACGCATTGCTCGCGATCGCCTGTGGCGCCGAGGCCGGCCACGATCCGGCCGAGCTCGTAGCGGCCATGGCGCGAGCCAAGGGAGTTCCCGGCCGGCTGGAGCGGGTGGAGGCGGGACAGGACTTCGTGGTCTTGGTCGACTATGCCCACAAGCCGGACGCTGTCGAGGCCACTTTGCTGACGCTGCGACCGCTCACCCGGGGCCGCCTGATCCTCGTCTTGGGGGCGGGCGGTGACCGTGATTCCGGCAAGCGTCCGGTGATGGGCCGCATCGCCGGAGAGCTCGCGGACCTGGTCGTCATCACCGATGACAACCCGCGCTCGGAGGAGCCGGCCGCGATCCGTGCGGCCGTCTTGGCGGGTGTGGTTGGCCCGGGCGAGGCCGTGGAGATCGGCGATCGCCGCGCGGCGATCCGGTATGCCGTCACCCAGGCCCAGGCGGACGACGTCGTCGTCATCGCCGGCAAGGGTCATGAGTCGGGGCAAGACGTGGGCGGCGTGATCACACCGTTCGATGACCGGCTCGTGGCCGCTGAGGAGTTGGGCGCGCGCGCCCGCAATCCATCCGGGGCGCCATGATCGCGCTGACCTTGGCCGAGGTCGCCGCACTCACGGGCGGCACCCTTCACCCGGCCACCGCCGGTGCGGTGGTTGTCAGTGGTCCGGCGACCATCGACAGCCGGCAGGCGGTGGCCGGCGGACTCTTCGTCGCCCTGGTGGGGGAGCGCACCGACGGCCATCTGTTCGTGCCCCAAGCGCAGGCCGGCGGTGCGGTCGCCGTGCTCGGCACACGGCCGACCGAACTCCCGACCGTCGTCGTGGCCGATCCCACGATCGCGCTGGGTGCACTCGCGACCGAGCTCCTGCTCCGCCTGCCGCGCGTGCGCACCCACGCGATGACGGGCTCACAGGGCAAGACGGGCACCAAGGACTACCTGGCGGCGATTTTGAGTGCCGCCGGACCGACGGTCGCCACCCAGGGCAACTTCAACAACGAGCTCGGCGTGCCCCTCACGGTGCTGCGCGCCGAGGCGAGCACGCGCTTCCTTATCACCGAGATGGGTGCGCGTGGGCTCGGGCATATTCGCTATCTCGCGTCGGTGGCGAGACCCGACGTCGCCGCCGTACTTAACGTCGGCACCGCGCACGTGGGTGAGTTCGGCTCCCAAGCGGCGATCGCCCAGGCCAAGGGTGAGTTGGTCGAAGCGCTGAGCCCCGAGGGGGTTGCGGTGCTCAACGCCGATGACCCCCTGACCCTCGCGATGCGGGCGCGCACCACTGCCCGGGTGGTGACGTTTGGCGCCGCCGGCGAGATCGGCTGGCGCAACCTCGCCATGGATGAGGGGGGCCGCCCGACCTTCGAACTGCGCTACGCCGAGGAGTGGCACCCGCTTCGCCTCGACCAGATCGGCGCCCACCAGGTCGCCAACGCGGCCGCGGCTGCGGCGATGGCGAGCGCCGAGGAGATTGATGCCGCAGTGGTGCTCGACGCGCTGGCGACGGCCCGACCGGCCAGTCGCTGGCGCATGGAGCGGCACGACCGAGCCGATGGACTGGTCGTCATCAACGACGCCTACAACGCCAACCCCGCCTCCATGGCCGCAGCGCTGGAGTCCCTCGCCGCCATCGGGCGGGCCACCGGCCGCCCCACCGTCGCGGTCCTTGGGGAGATGCGCGAACTTGGTGAGGGCGCGGCATTCGAACACCGGGCGATCGGCGAGTTGGCCGACCGGCTGGGTATCGGCACGGTCGTCACGACCGGAGGGTTGAGCGCCGAGATCACGGCCGCCGTGAAGAACGCCACACCGATTCCGATGCCCTCACGTGACGAGGCCATCGTCTGGGTGCGGCAGAATGTAGCGGCCACAGACGTGGTGCTGGTCAAAGCGTCGCGCGGTGTTGCCCTCGAACACCTGGTGGCCGCCTTGCTTGACCCGGAGAGCTCCCCAGACCGGAGTGCTCCGGGCGAGTCCGACGGGGACCGGCCACAAGCAGAAGGAGCCCCGTGAAGGCGATTCTCTACGGCGGCGGGATCGCCCTGATCCTGTCGCTGCTGGGCACCCGCTTCGCCATCACCGCGTTGTCCAAGGCCGGCTATGGCCAGGAGATCCGGGACGACGGGCCGACGAGCCATCACACCAAGCGGGGCACGCCCACGATGGGCGGAATCGTGATCATCTCCGCCAGCGTGGTGGCCTACCTGCTGGCCAAACTCCTGACCGGAGTGGCGCCATCACCCTCGGCATTGTTGTTGCTCTTCTTGTTCGTCGGGATGGGCGTCGTGGGCTTCCTCGACGACTTCATCAAGGTGGTCAAGCAGCGCAGCCTGGGCCTGCGGAGCAAGGCCAAAATGATCGGGCAAACGGTCATCGCGCTCACGTTTGCGGTTTTGGCGCTGTCGCCGAGCCTGGCCCGCGATGGCCGCACTCCCGCCTCGGCCTCGATCTCGTTTATCCGCGACATCCCCTGGCTGACGCTGCCGACCGCACTCGCGGTGGTGTTCATCTGGTTCATCATCACCGCGGAGTCCAATGCCGTGAACCTCACCGACGGGCTCGATGGCCTCGCCACCGGCGCCGCGGTGATGGTCTTCGGTGCCTACACGCTGATCGGCATCTGGCAAAACAACCAGTCCTGCACGCTCTTTCCGACCCTCGGTAACTGTTATCCGACCCGGGATCCGCTGGATCTGGCCATCGTCGCCGCGGCGATCACCGGCGCCTGCTTCGGCTTCCTGTGGTGGAACGCGCACCCGGCCAAGATCATGATGGGCGACACCGGCTCGTTGTCGCTGGGCGCGGCGCTGGCGGGGCTGGCCGTCCTCACCCGCACCGAACTTCTGCTCGTGATCCTCGGTGGGCTGTTCCTCCTGGAAACCCTGTCGGTGACGCTGCAGGTCGGCTACTTCAAGCTCACCAAGGGCAAGCGCATCTTGCGGATGGCCCCGCTGCACCACCACTTCGAGATGCTCGGCTGGGAGCAGGTCACCGTCGTGATCAGGTTCTGGATCATCACCGGCCTCTGCGTCGCGGGTGGCGTCGGCATCTTCTATGCGGAGTGGGTGTCCCGCTCATGAGCCCCCGGGCGGCCGTCGAGGGCCTCGCGCGCCACGACGACTGGTCCGGGCTGCGGGTAGTGGTCGCGGGGTTTGGGGTCTCCGGCCAGGCCGCCGCCGACAACCTGCTTCACCTCGGTGCCCAGGTGCAGGTTGTCGACGAGGCGCCGCCCACGCCGGGTTCGGCGCGTGCGGAGCGCGCGACGTTGCTGCGCCTGGTCGGCGGCGCGATCGACCTGGCACCCGGGGCTACCGCTGCCCTGGCCGACGACGTCGATCTGGTGGTGACCTCACCC
>JBAQXA010000569.1:0-4861 GCA_049299195.1 Nocardioides sp. | reverse complement strand
CGGCAGCATCGTCAACCCGAGGAAAAGCGCCACCTGATCGCGAGCCTCACCCGACGGCACCTGGAAGAAGAGCGTGCCCGCGAGGGAGATCGCGACGGCGGCATCGCCGGCGGCGTTGAAGGCGTGGAGTTCGATCAGCCGGGCCAGCCCGGACTCTCCAGCGCCTTCGGCGTGGGTCGCCCGTCGCGCCTGGGTCAGGGTGAAGGCCCCTGCCTGCCGGGTCGCCTGGGCTGCGGTGCGCACCCCGCGCGCCACCTTCTTGCCCCGCCCGCCTCCGCTGCTCACGTGGCTATCCTGCCCGGTCGGGCGAGCCCGTCGCCCCCGACGCGACAGGGCGGGCCCAAGTGAGCCATGATGTGCGGGTGACTGCCACTGCCCGCGCCAAGGCCGATCGGAAGCTGCTTGAGGCAGTCGAGGTCGCCCGGGCGGCCTTGGAGGACTTCGTCGATCCCGCCGAGGTGGGCGAACACGTCGGCTCCGACGTCGAAGGCGACCGCCTCGTCACCCATTGTTTCGAGTGCCTGCACCGGGGCTACCAGGGCTGGCACTGGGCGGTAACGATCACGCGGGCGTCTCGGCAAAAGACGGCCACTGTCAACGAAATCGTGCTCGTGCCCGGAGTCGAGGCGATCATCGCGCCGACCTGGGTCCCCTACCGCGAGCGCGTGCAGCCCGGCGATCTGTCGCCCGGAGACCTGTTGCCCGTGCCCGACGAGGACCCGCGCCTCGTACCGACCTACTCCTTCGGGGACGACCCGTTGAGCCCCGACGAGCGCTCCCAGGTGCGCGAAGTCGCCGCCGAGCTCTACCTCGGCCGAGTGCGGACGCTGTCGCTGGAGGGCCGCGATCAGGCCGCCGAGCGGTGGTATGACGGCGACGGCGGGCCGCAATCCCCGCTGGCGCTCGTGGCACCCCACCGGTGCACGACCTGTGGCTTCCTGATGCGCCTGTCCGGACCTTTGTCCGAACAGTTCGGCGTCTGCGCCAATGGCGACGCCAACTCCGATGGGCGAGTGGTCTCCTTCGATCACGGCTGCGGGGCGCACTCGGAGGTCCAGCTCGCCAAGCGCCAGCTGCCCCAACCGCTGCCCGACCACGTGATCGACACCCTCGATGAGGAACTCGAAACGTTCTGAGCCTGGCTGTTCTGAGTCTGGCTCAGCTCTTGGCGCGGCGACCCGGAGTGTGCCGGGTGGTTTCCTCTGCCGCTGAGCTCGTCCTGCTGGCGGCCCGTTTGCCTCCCGAGCGCTTGGCCCGACGCCGGCGGGCGTACTCATAGCCGAACAGGCCGATTGCGAACCCAGCCCAGCACGTCCAAAGCCACCAGGACCGACCGGTCTCCTGGAGACGGCCATAAAAGGGCAGCAGCGCTACGAACGCGAGAATCCACAGCGCACTACCGACCTGGACGGTGCGAATGCCATCGACATCAAGCGGCTCGACCGGGGCGATGATGTAGGTGCGCTTGCCGATCTCGTGTTGAGTCTTGGGCTGCTCGGGGACGGGCACGCGCCCACGGTAACCCAACCCTCGTGAGGTGCGCCTTCCGCCGATCGCTCCCGGTCTGACACACTCACGGCTCGTGGCGACGAAATCGGGCTCTAACCGCAACGTTAAGGGTCGCTCCGGCAACCCTGCCAAGGTGGAGGCGGCGCCTGCGGGCGGCCTCGACGGCTTCTTCAAGATCTCCCAGCGCGGCTCCACCATCGAGCGCGAGCTCCGCGGCGGGGTCGTCACGTTCTTCACGATGGCCTACATCATCGTGCTGAATCCGCTGATCCTCGGCTACGCACAAGACGCCGACGGCAAGTTCCTCGGTGGCGGTGCTGGTCCCAACTTGCCGGCGATCGCGGCGGGCACAGCCTTGGTCGCGGGCCTGCTCACCATTGCCATGGGCGTCGTCGCGAACTATCCGTTGGCGTTGGCGACCGGGCTGGGGCTCAATGCGTTCGTCGCCTTCGGCCTCGCCTCGCAGATGACGTGGGCCGACGCCATGGGCCTGGTGGTTCTGGAGGGCGTGGTCATCTTGGCCCTCGTCCTGACCGGCTTCCGCAAGGCCGTCTTCCACGCGGTCCCCGCTCAACTCAAGATCGCGATCTCCGTCGGCATCGGCCTGTTCATCGCCCTGATCGGCTTCGTCGATGCCGGTTTCGTGCGGCGTACGGACGCTCCTCCGGTCCCGGTGCGGCTCGGCATCGGCTCGGGCGAACTCGCTGGCTGGCCGGTGTTGGTCTTCGCGGTCGGCCTGGTGCTGATCGTGTCCTTGTGGGTGCGCCGGGTGCGCGGAGCCATCTTGATCTCCATCGTGGTGACCACGTGCCTCGCGTTGGTCGTCGAGGCTCTCGCCAAGATCGGCCCCATGGGCGCCGGCGCCGACTACAACCCGGTCGGTTGGAACCTCAACGTCCCGACCCTTGCCGGCATGGACTTCACCGCACCCGACCTCGGCACCTTGGGCGAGTTCAACCTGTTCGGGTCCTTCAGCGCCGTCGGTGGCGTGGCCGCGCTGCTGCTGGTGTTCACCCTCCTGCTCGCGGACTTCTTCGACACCATGGGCACGATGACCGCCATTGGCGCGGAGGCTGGCCTGCTCGATGAGGAGGGCACCCCGCCCAACACCCAGCGCATCTTGATCGTCGACTCCCTCGCCGCGGTGGCCGGCGGTGCGGCCGGTGTGTCGTCGAACACGAGCTACATCGAGTCCGCCTCGGGCGTCGGCGAGGGTGCGCGCACAGGTCTGGCGTCGGTGGTCACGGGCGTGCTGTTCTTGGCGGCGATCTTCCTCGCCCCGGTCGTCAACATCATCCCGAGCGAGGCCGCCGTGCCCGCGCTCGTGCTGGTCGGCTTCTTGATGATGCAGCAGGTGAAGGAGATCGACTGGGACAACGTTGAGATCGCCATCCCGGCCTTCCTCACGATTGTGCTGATGCCGTTCACCTACTCGATCACCGTCGGCATCGGTGCCGGCTTCTTGGCGTTCGCCCTGATCAAGATCGTGCGGGGCAAAGCCGCCACCCTCCACCCGCTGATGTGGGTGATCGCGGCCTTGTTCGTCATCTACTTCGCCATCCACCCCATCACCAAACTCCTCAGCTGACCCCGGGTGCGCGATACCTTCCGCTCCCTGGGCAACCGCAACTACCGGCGGTATGCCGCGGGCGGGGTGGTCTCCAACGTCGGCACCTGGATGCACCGCATCGGCCAGGACTGGCTGGTGCTGCAGCTCACCGGGGGGAGCGCAGTGGCGCTCGGGATCACCACCGGCTTGCAGTTCCTGCCCTTCTTGCTGCTGTCGCTGACGGCTGGCGCGGTGGCCGACCGCGTCTCCAAGGTGCGGCTGCTGCAGGCAACCAACCTGGCGATGGCGCTGCCTGCGGTGGTGCTCGGCCTGCTGGCCGTGACCGGCCGAGCCGAGGTGTGGCAGGTCTACGCTCTCGCGCTGCTCAGCGGCACCGCCGCGGCCTTCGACGCTCCGGCGCGCCAATCCTTCGTGCCCGAACTCGTCAGCGACCATGACTTGCCCAACGCGGTCGGCCTCAACGGTGCGTCGTTCAACCTTGCCCGGTTGATCGGCCCGGGGCTCGCGGGGCTGCTCATCGCGGTGCTCGGCGGCGGCGCCGAAGCCGCGGGGTGGGTGCTGCTGATCAACTCGGCCAGCTACCTCGCCCCGATCCTCGCCCTGCGCCGCATCGAGGCCGACCTCGGCCCGGGCACGACATCGAGCGCGTCCTCTCGCGGGCGGATCCGGGAGGGCCTGCGGTACGTCGCCGGGCGCCGCGATCTGCTCCTCGTGATGGCGATCATGGGCTGGGCTGCCACGTTTGGCCTCAACTTCCAGATGACCGCGGCGCTCATGTCCACCCAGGTCTTCGGCAAGGGTCCCACCGAGTTCGGGCTGCTCGGTACGTTCCTGGCCCTCGGCTCACTGACCGGAGCGCTGCTTGCCGCCGGGCGCACCACCTCGCGGCGGCGCACGCTCGTGCTGGCTGCGCTCGCCTTCGGTGCCGCCGACGTCGTGGCGGGGTTGATGCCGACCTACACGGCGTACGCGCTGGTCACGCCGCTGATCGGGCTCACCGCCATGACGATGATCAACGCGGCCTCGACCTACCTGCAGGTGCACTCCGACCCGCTGCTGAGGGGCCGGGTAACCGCGCTCTATATGGTCGTCTTCCTCGGTGGTACGCCGCTCGGCTCGCCCATCGTGGGTTGGGTCGGCGAGGTCTACGGTGGCCGGTGGACCCTCATCGCTGGCGGCGCGATCACGATTGTGGGCGTCCTGCTCAGCGTGTTGGTGATCCACGGCACCGACTACCGCGCCGGGGCCGGTCGCAGCGTTTTGGAGCTGGAGCGGCGCAGCGAGTAATCTCGTTCTTCGTGTCTGGGCCTTCCAGACCGTTGCGCGTGCCCTCATTCCGTTACCAGATCGGGCCACTAGCTACGGCCGGATGGTAGCCAGGCGCGAAACACCAAGGCACAGAGTCTGATCAGGTTTGTTCGTGCCCGGCAAAGTGCCGGGCCTGAGAGTGAAAAGAAGGGGAACCACCCGGTGCCCACCATTCAGCAGTTGGTCCGCAAGGGCCGCCAGGACAAGGCGTCAAAAACCAAGACGCCCGCCCTCAAGGGTTCGCCCCAGCGACGCGGTGTGTGCACCCGCGTCTACACCACGACCCCCAAGAAGCCGAACTCCGCCCTGCGGAAGGTTGCCCGCGTGCGCCTCTCCAGCGGCGTTGAGGTCACGGCCTACATCCCGGGCGTGGGTCACAACCTCCAGGAGCACTCGATCGTGCTCGTTCGCGGCGGCCGGGTGAAGGACCTCCCCGGTGTCCGCTACAAGATCATTCGCGGCACTCTCGACACC
>JBAQXA010000568.1:0-5033 GCA_049299195.1 Nocardioides sp. | reverse complement strand
TGCTCGCGGCGCCCGTCCGTCTGCCGCGCCCTTGGAGCGTCTGCCGCGGGGTTGGGGGCACTTCCGCGGGGTTGGGCTGGGTGAAATTTGGCACCAACCCCGCGGTAGACGTGCTGAGGGGGCCGGGGCGGCCCGAGGGGTGCGTCAGGCGATGGAGGCGGCGGCGCGGTTGACCACGTTGCGCAGCAGCGCGAGGTTGGTGGCGGCGCGGTCGACGGCGACGTAGACGAAGGTGCCCCGGTTGAGGATCTTGATCAGGTGCAGTTGGTCGCCCAGCGTCAGGAGCATGTCCTCGAGGCCCGAGTTGATGTTGAGCAGGCGCATGGTGTTGAGCTTTGCCTTCACCATCTCCGAGTTGTAGGCGCTGGCCACGTCGAGGTCGAAGCCGTCGCGGCGGGAGCGCGAGACGAGCGGCATACCGCTGTCGAGGTCGACGATCGAGGCGCCGATGAAGCCGTTGACGCCCTCTTCGATCTGATCGAGGGTCTGGTCGTAGTGGTTGGCGTCAGCCATGGTGGGTTCTCCTTGATGGGTGTTGGTGTCGGTGCCAGTGGTGTTGGCGCCGGCGGTGGTGCTGCCAGTGGTGCTGTTAGTGGTGTAGTCAGTGGTGCTGTCTGGGCTGGTCCTGCCAGTGCTGCTGCGAGAGTCCGTCGCTGTGTTGCGGACGAGCTCCCAGGGATCGGTCAGTGGATCGGCTAGGGGATCGGGCAATGGATCAGCCGGGGGATCGCGCAGTACGTCGTCGGGCTCCTCGGCTTCGAGGCGATGGGCGCCGGGCGCCGGGGCAGAACCCTCAGCCGAACCCTCCGCAGAACTCGGGGCCACGCCGTCGTCACCGCCAGTCCCCTCATCGCCGACGAGCGGGAGGTCGATCCGCGGCACCTCGACGGTGTCGGGCCCCAGTTCGCCTCCCGGCTCCACCAAAACCACCTCAGGCGGAGCCTCGGACTCAACGATCGGTTCGGGCGTGGGCTGCTCATCTCCCCCGCCGTTTTGCACGCGGAAGAGGGATACGAATCGGTTCAGTCGTCGTCCCCCAACAGTGCGTGCACGTCGTGGGCGAGTGCCTTGGCTTCGATGATCATCAGCCCGAGCGAGGCCTCGGTCGCCGAGAGCCAGACCAGGAGCCGACCGACTACGAGATCGGGGACCGCGGTCACCACCGTGCGGTGGCTGCCATCGTGGAGGCTGAGTTGGTGCGGCTCCTCGCCGCCCTCCCCGCTGCCGGCGCCTTCGAGATCGAGGCACGAGGTCGCCGCGGAGGAGATCGAATACAGGCTGCTGACCATTGCCGACAGTCGGGCCGCCTGGTCTTCATCGACTCCGAGCGCGCACAGATTGAAGCCGTCGCTCGTGCAGATCATCGCCGAGGTGACCCCCGGCAGCTTCGCGACCGTTGCCTCCAAGCGCGGCAGGAGCGCCCGCCCGATTTGGGTGGACCACAGGTCCCAGTGCTCGGCGATATCGGGGTCCAACTCCGTACTGCGCGGGCGGCGGAGGCGGGCGGCCGCGAGGTCGTCGATCATCGCGCTCACTGCCCCACCTCCGGCTTCGAAGCAGCCGTGACGCCAGCACCAGCGGGATCTTCGACTCGCTCCAAGTGCCGCAGGCTCGGGCGGCCCAACTGGCCGGCGGCGGCGGTGAGCACCGCCGCGACATCATCGGGTTCGCGAGGATCGGCGGCGGTCACGGGGAGGACGGCGCCCGCCGCGGTGTTGGCCACCGCGGCAAACTTGCGCCGGTCGCGCGGCGTCTCCAGGCGGGTGATTGCCCACGAGAGCCGGTCGGGCCGGACGCCCTCGTCGAGCAGGAACTCCACCCAGAGTTGGGTGTCGAGCAAGCGCAGTTCGTGATCGCCGAAGAGCCACAAAACGATCGCGTCGCTGCGCTTCATCGCGCTTTGCCGCACGGCATCGAAGCGCGCCTGACCCGGGGTGCCGACGACGGCGACGCGCTCGCCCTCCGGTCCCCAGTCGCCGTACTCCAAGCCGACGGTGGTGCTCTTCTTGAGGTGCCGACCGACCTGGGCGGCCGAGCTCGTGGCCTCCGACTCAAGAATCGGGCGGTCGCTCACCGCCCGTACGGCGGTCGTCTTCCCCACGCCATACGGGCCAACAAAGCAGATCTGGGGCATGCCAGACCTGCCGAGGACCGCCTTCACACCGCTTCCCCCCCAGGAAATTGGTAGTCAACCGCACGCCCATGTCCGTGCTTGTCGGTAGGCTAACTGAAAAGTCTGGAGCGGGAGCCTAAATAGGGGAACTTTCAACCATCTCCCGGCGTGTCGCCGGTGAGTGGCCTAGTCCATGAGCCCCAGCGCGCGCGCCGCCGACTCGCGCATCTCGACCTTGCGGATCTTGCCGGTGACCGTCATCGGGAAGTCCTCGACGACCATCACGTAGCGCGGGATCTTGTAGTGCGCGAGCCGCCCCTCGCAGAAGGCGCGCACCGCGGCGGCGTCGAGGGCGGGGCGATCGGCGCGCATCTTGATCTGGGCGCACAACTCTTCGCCGTACTTCTGGTCCGGCACACCGATGACCTGGACGTCCTCGATGTCGGGGTGGGCATAGAGGAACTCCTCGATCTCGCGGGGGTAGATGTTCTCCCCGCCGCGGATGACCATGTCCTTGATCCGGCCGACGATCGTGCAGTAGCCATCGGCGCGCATCTCGGCGAGATCGCCGGTGTGCATCCAGCCGTCGGCGTCGATGGCCTCGGCGGTACGCCGCTGGCTCTCCGCATCGTCGAGGGGCCAATAGCCGAGCATCACCGAGTAGCCCCGCGTGCAGAACTCGCCGGTCGCGCCGCGCTCGACCGTTGCCCCGGTGAGCGGGTCGACGATCTTGATCTCGACGTGCGGATGCACCCGCCCGATCGTGGCCGTACGCCGATCAAGGTCGTCGTCGGCGCGCGTCTGGGTGGAGACGGGCGAGGTCTCGGTCATCCCGTAGCAGATCGCGACTTCGCTCATGTTCATCTCCTCCACGCACCGCTTCATCACCTCCACCGGACAGATCGCACCCGCCATCACGCCCGTGCGCAGGCTGGACAGGTCGGTGGTGGCGAAGTCGGGGTGATGCTGCATCGCGATAAACATCGTCGGCACGCCGTAGACGCCCGTGCAGCGCTCCTCCTCGATGGTGCGCAGCGTCGTGGCGGGGTCAAAACCGGGGCCGGGGATCACCATCGTCGCGCCGTGGGTGGTGCAGCCGAGGTTGCCCATCACCATCCCGAAGCAGTGGTAAAAGGGCACCGGGATGCACAGCCGGTCGGCCTTGGTGAAGTTGATCAACTCGGTGGTGAAGAAGCCGTTGTTGAGGATGTTGCGGTGGCTGAGCGTCGCGCCCTTCGGGTAGCCCGTGGTGCCGGAGGTGTACTGGATGTTGATCGGGTCGTCGGGCCGGAGGCCGGCCTCGCGCGCGGCGAGATCATCGGCGGTGACCGATGCGCCCTCGGCGATCAGCGCGGCCCAATCGCCGGTCCCGATGTAGACGACGCGCTCAAGGGTGGGATTGAGCGGGGCGGTCTCCTCGATCATGCCGCGGTAGTCGCTGGACTTGAACGACTCGGCGCTGATCAGCAGGCGCAGGCCCGACTGGTTGACCGCGTAGCTGAACTCGTGGGTGCGGTAGGCCGGGTTGACGTTGACGAGGATCGCACCGACTTTTGCGGTCGCGAGTTGCGCGATGGTCCACTCCGCGCAGTTGGGCGACCACACCCCGACCCGATCGCCGGCCGCGATCCCCGCGCCGATGAGCCCGCGGGCGAGGTCATCGACGTCGGCGGCCAGCGCGGCATACGTCCAGCGGCGGCGGGTGGCCACCTCGACCAATGCTTCGCGATCGCCGTATGCCGCCACCGTGCGCGCGAAGTTGGCCCCGATCGTCTCCTCCAGCAGGGCAGGGGTGGTCTCGCCTCGTGCAAAAGAGTCCATTGCCGCAACCTAGTGCGGAGGCGGGGAGTTCTCTAGCCGTGCGCGGCGCGGCTTCGCCAGGCGCGCCAGGCGCCGGTCGACCACAGCGCCCAGGCGACCAAGCCGGGCTGGAAGAGCAGGCGGATGAGCCGTGCCCGATCGGTGTCGAGGCCAAACGCGTCGCGGCCCTCGGCCCATTGGGCGATGTTGCCGGGGAAGATCACCACGAAGAAGGCGGCCGTCAGCACGCCGACGAGCACCCGCCACCGAGGCAGCGTCACCAGGGCGAGGCCGAGGGCGATCTCCACGACGCCGGAGATCAACACGACCGCGTCCGGATCCATCGGGAACCACGACGGTACTTGTGCCCGGAACTCCTGGCGGGCGCTCGTGAGGTGGGTGACGCCGGCGAAGCCGAGCGCGAGGCCCAACAGGACCCGGGCCGCGTGGGCAAGCACCGAAACGCGGCTCGGCGGCTGAGTCAGCCAGCCGCCGCGAGGTCGTGGGGAAGTCACGCCGTGACCCTAACGCGCAGGCGGCGCGCACTACGCTGCCGGGCATGGTGAGCCAAGCCCCCTCAGAAGCGATCTCAGTCGTCGCCACCGGACTGCCCCCGGAGCAGATCGAGGCCGAGATTGTCGTGCTGGGTGTCTTCGCGGATGTCTCGGGGGGCCCGGACGAGCAATCCCGTGATGAGTCCACCCACCAGTCCTCGGGCTGTCGATCGGCAACGCCGCTCAGCAGTCACCTGGCCGCGGCCTTCGAGGGCTACCACGCGAGCGGCCGCACAGGTGCCGTTGGCGACGACCTGGTCACCGGACGTCGCCCGGGCGACGAGTTCGCCGCTGGTGAGGTGTGGTGGATCGGTCTGGGCGATCCCGCGGGCCTGACCGCTGATGCCCTGCGCGAGGTCTACACCCGCCTCGGCCGGCGGGTGGCCACCGCCCACCACCCCGTGCGCACCGTCGCAGTCGTGCCACCGCAGATCCCCGGCGCCGCGGCCCGGGATTTGAGCGAGTCGAGCGTGCTCGCCGCGGTCGTCAACGGTGCCACGGACGGCCTGTACCGCTTCGAGCGCTATCGCTCCACGCCCGTGCCGCCACCAGCCACGCTGCTTGTC
>JBAQXA010000567.1:0-4064 GCA_049299195.1 Nocardioides sp. | reverse complement strand
GCCCAGGACTCAAGGAACTCACCAAGGTCACTGAGGAAGTTGTAGCCCTTCTGGGCTCTCAGAAAATAGAAGGTCGAGGATGTGCCGTCAGAGTAGAGGAACGGTTCGACCGCCTCCACTAGGAATCCACCAGCTTCAGCCAGGGCCGGCCACGCCGAGGGAGTCACGATGGCTGAGGGAAGTTCGGTGAACCACCCCCCGGCGGTCGACTTGATTCGGAACTGGTGCCGTAGACCGCCCGGGGTTGCTGCACGTTCCTCCGCCACCGTGGTGCCGTCCGGACCATGCCATTCCAATGCTCCAGGCGCGACAGGCATGACCTCAACGACAAGTAGGCCATAGTCCGGCATTGCTCCTCGTATGAGTTGCAGATTGCCGAGCACCCCTTCATGCCCATCCGTCAGCATCAGGATGTGCGAGAACGCACACACGACGTCAAAGGCCCCGAGCTCGGCCAGATCGTGAAAACTCGCTACCTCTACTCGTGACTCGGGGACCAGCTTGGCGGCAAGCGGCGCAAGCAACGGAGATGCCTCGACCCCGACGAGATCCGATGTGTGCTGGGCGAGAGACGCCAGATGGCGTCCAACTCCGCAGCCCAAGTCAGCGACTCGGCATTCTCCGAGGTCCGGGACATACGAAGCTAGCAGGTCTGTCGCTTCCTTGGCTTCGACCAGACTCTGACTAGTCATGCCCACCGCGGTGAGGTGGTACCAGAGGTCTTCGCCCGCTTCAGCAAGTCCTATGCGTAGCCCACACAGGACATCTGCCCACGTCGTCACTTCGAGATCAGCGCACCGGGGGCGCCCATCCTTGCCTCTAGGTCGGCGCCGATCACGTCGATCAACCTGTAGAGGTCTGAACAGTAGACGGTGGGATTGAGGAATCCGTTCGTCTCATCGAATCGGTGTGTGATCAACCCGCCACCGCATGTGTCTACGAGGGAGCACGAGAGGCAGGTCATTGGCAGGGCCTGTCTGCCAAGCTGCCGCGACGTGACCCCAGGGTGCTTGAGTAGGTCGTCGACCGCATTGTCCATCACGTTAGCGCCGGTGTCCGCTGCACCCTCGTACGTAACGCCGATGTGGTCCACCAGTTCCAGGGAGCCATCCGCTTCGACCACTGCCAGGCGGGCGGGCGACAGACCGAGCATCTCGAATGACTGACGTCCGCCGAGAAGCAGATGGATGATGTCGTCAAAGATCCGGACTCTCATCCGGGAGTCGTCTGCCGACCAGACCTCATAGATCGCGAGTAGCCAGTCTGCGTACGGCGCAGGAGCACGTGGGGTCCGGTCGTCCGTCGACTTTCCTGTCGGTAGTAGTTCCCACGTTCCATGGGGAAACAGAAAGTCGACGCTCTGGAATCCGCACGACTCGATGGCGCGATAGGTCCGCATTGGGTCGGCCGTTACGTCGATCACCGCCAGAGCACCTTGGAGCAGACCAGGGTACTTACTCAGCACTTCGATCCCGCGAACAGTCCGCTCATAACTCGACTTGCCGCCAAGGTCGAGCCGGTGACGGTTCCCCTGCTCGTCACCGTCCAAGCTGACTCCCACGCGCACCTTCATTGCCGCCAGTTCCTCAGCGATCTCGTCGGTGACGAGGGTGGCATTGGTTTGCAACGAGAACTCGGCGGGAAGGTCGCCCAACTCCTGTGTGATCGCACGGTACAACGCACGCAGCGGTCGGATGCCACGCAGCAGGGGCTCGCCGCCGTGGAAAGAGATGCCGACTCCGGGCACGCCGTGAGCATGTGCATGCTCACGAATGCGCCGCGCCGCCGCCCCGGCAATGGCTGGCGTCATGAAGCGGGGAGCACTCCGCCACGACTCGTCACCAAGGTTGTAGACGTAGCAGTAGTCGCAGTTGAGGTTGCAGCGCGACTCGATCTTGAAGATGAACTCGTTCAGAGGCGACGGACGCCAACCGGTGCTGACCAGATGGTCGTACTCACACGATCCGTCGAACGGCCACTGGCGCACGAACTACCTAGGCGTTGTGGCTACCGAACTGCCCATGCTTGAAGAAGTCCATGTGCTGGCCCTCGGCCTCGTCCTTGATCCGCTGTAGAGCCTGGTCCAGCAGGCTGTCATTCTCAGCAGCAGTCTCAAGGAGACCTGCCAAGTCCTTCACGTTCGAGTCAGTCATGTTCCCCACCTCTGTGCTCACCGGAGACCGCCACCCGGCCTCTTCTATAAGCCTAGCGTGATTGTGACCACGTTCGCAGGCGGTTCGACCTGCGATCTTCTCGGGCCAAGCCGCCCACGAGGACTGCGCGCGGGCCAGGTAGCCCCACCTTGACCAACACCGTGCTTGCTAACGTTGCACCATGACCCGAACGCCCCGTCAACAGTGCCCCGGCGGGAGCCCTGCTAGGTGACCCCTCGCGTTCGAGCCGACGCGCTCGGAGAGTTGCGACACCTCGCCAAGGGCGGGCTTGGTGAAGTCTCAGAGGTGCTTAGTCTCAAACTCCCGGAGAGTCCGGAGCTTCCGCTGGTCTACAGGTGCTATAGCCGCACAGACCGGCGACCGCCGACACCGACGTTCCCTTTGGAATCGCTCGCCCGCCTACGCCTCGACATGCCACCGGACCAACGTCGCGCACTTGACAAACAGTTCTGTTGGGTTCTTCGTGTCGTCGTCGACGACCTGCCCGGCGCCGTCGGCATCCTGACCCAGCACTGGGATCAGACCTACATGGTCGACAATGCCGACGCCAGCGGACATGATCGACGATCTCCAGCAGACGGGAGTTGGCTCACATTCAGTGATGACTACCTCACGAGCCGCAGCCTTGTCGCTCCAACCCCGGCGCAAAGATTCACGTTGTGCAGAAGTTTGGCGCTAGCGATCGGGAAGCTTCATCGAGCCGGGGTGGTCTACGGCAACCTGTCTATGACTGAGTTCCTCTACCGGCTCGGGCCGTCCCCATCAGTGATGTTCACCAACGCAGAAAACATGCGCCTCCTCGGTGCCCCGTCCGCCATTGGTATACCACCCCATGCCTCAGGCTGGGAGCCCCCCGAAGCCCTGGCCGCGCATCATTCAGGGGATCGGATCGGTTGGAACATCACCAATGTCGAAACCGACAGATACAAGCTCGGACTCGCCATCCTACGAATCTTGGTGGCCCCCACCTCGCCCAAAGGATCAGACTCGGAGAGAAGGCCCTCGCGCGCCGAGGGTCTCGTGCCAAACGACCTCGCTGACCTGATTAGTCGATGCCTGCTGGACGTTCCGCCCGCGCGGCCGTCAGCAAAGGACTTCTATCTCGCGCTGGACCGCTACGTGTGATCGGATGCGCCGGAGCCTCTCTTGGCGTTTGGTTATCCGCCTGCTGCGCAGTTTCGCTCGTCATCGTCTGATTCTGGAAGAATGAAGCCGACGTCGAGCCACACGAAGAAGTCCCCACAACAAGCCACCATCCACGCCAGGAGGTGCGCTGGTATCAAGGTTCTGTAGGCGGTTGCGACAGCTCCCCTAAGTTCTGCACTGAGCGTCGTTCCTGAGAAGAAGGCGCCATGAACCTCCTGAGCGTTCTCGCGGAGGATCTTGTGTGCTTCGCGGGGATGCATCCCGCGCACACTCTTTGTAATCTGAGCGGGCCGAAACTCGGCAACGGGCGTGACGATCGAAGTCCGAGCGAATGCGATAACCGCCGAGATACTCGGGTCGACCGCATACCAGTGACTTGGAGTTTCTGAAATGTCTCCGTCTGCGCGCATAAGTGGGTTGGCTATTCCGACCAAAGCAGCAGTTCCAAGCCGCTTCGTCGGCACCCACGGCGACCTATATGACTCCAGTGGCACCAGTCGGCTGAGGTGACCCTCTACGCCAGTCGTGGTCATCGGCCCATCCTTTCGGCACTCGTGGGCAACGCAGTCACCACGGTCTCGTGATCGCGATCTGTGTTGGTCCAACAGTTGTTCCAAGTCTCAATCGGGACGACCGTGCCAGCGCCGTCCGGGGCGCCTGTGTCGTTGACCACGAACCCCGTCAACTCGCCGTTGGAATCGCGCATAGTTCCCGTGACCTGGACTACGTGGTTGACCTTAGCTT
>JBAQXA010000566.1:0-2991 GCA_049299195.1 Nocardioides sp. | reverse complement strand
ATCTGGTCCTGACCCATGCGGACGGACGAGAACGCCAAAAAGGGCGATGACTTTGACGGACGGGAAAGGCGGCATCACGCAACGCTGGCGCTCAGCCATCGACTTGGTCCAGCGCCGCCACCGATGGATCGCGTTCCCGGTGGCCGTGATTCACAAGCTCAAGGACGATGCGGCAGGGCGCCACGTGGCATTGCTGTCATTTTGGGGTCTGGTCTCGTTGTTCCCCTTCCTGCTCGTGCTGCTCAGTGTGTTCGGGTTCGTTCTCGAGAGCGATCCCGCACTCCAGACCAGGATCGTGTCCACCCTGGCGGCCGATATACCCATCGTCGGCCCACAGGTGCGCGCTGACGTGACCACCCTCACAGGCAGTTCCACGGCCATCGCCCTGGGATTGATCGGTGCTACCTGGGGGGCGATGGCCGTGGCCGACGCGTTTCAGTTCGCGATGGACGAGGTGTGGCGCGTCCCGAAGCAAAGTCGGGCCGGCTTCTGGCGGACGCGGGTCAGCGCGCTCGCCGTGATGGCGACTCTGGCCCTGGTGCTCGTGGGCGTCGCCGTACTGGCGAGTGGGTCCGTCGCCGGCGCTGCGGGCCCTTGGACTCGGGTCGCCGGTCTGGCGCTGTCCACGGCGGCAGTCTTCGCTGTCCTGATGGTCGTCCTTCGGGTCTTCGCCGGGCGTCGGCTGACCTGGCAGCAGGTGCTTCCCGGCGCCCTCGTGGGTGTGATCCTGATGGCGGGTGTTCACGCCATTGCAGGGGTGCTGCTCAGGCAGGTCGTCCAGAATGCGGGGTCCGCCTACGGAGCATTCGCGACGATCATTGGCCTGATCGTCTGGCTTCAGCTCCAATTCTGGGTCGTCATGATCTCCGCAGAGGTCAACGCTGTCTCGGTGTTGCGCCTCTGGCCGCGTCTGCTCACCTCGACGAGCGGGGCTACTCCCTCCTCACCGGCCCGGTGACCGCCCAGTTGCTGCCGGAAGCCCGCTCAGCCCCGCGCGCATGCCCCACGGCTCGCTCGACGCATCCGCGAAGGACCACACCCCCGCCGCACGGCGTGCTCTGACAGGCCTCTGAAGCAACGGGCCTGCCAAGAGCCGAGCACCTACCATGTCGTGGGTCCTTGAGATCTCCCGTCTACGAAAGGTCCGCCATGGACGCATCGCCTGCCACCGAGGCCAACCCGAAGAGTTGGCCCTGACCCCGGACGGTGGACACGGGGTTATGCGGCCTGAGGTTCTGCCGCGCTCTGGTTGGAGTGTTGCATCTCGAAGGCCACAGGGCTGATCTGTCCGATCGAGGAGTGCCGCCGGCGGCGGTTGTAGCGGTCCTCGATCCAGGCCCCGACAGCCTGGCTCGCGCCGGCCCGAGTAGGCCACACGCGGCGGTGGTAGAACTCGGTCTTCAGCGTCGCGAAGAACGACTCGGCCATCGCGTTGATGCTCCTATAGATCGTCAAGTCGATCAGGCCGCGATTTCGAGCCCTTCGCCGACGGGATTGGCGATGGCCTCCGGGGGCGGCAGCAGGCGGAAGAGCTCGCGAGCGAGGTACCGCTTCAAGCACCGGATGATCTCTCGCTTCGACATGCCCTCGGCGGTGCGTCGTGCGACGTAGTCGATGGTCGGCTGATGCCAGCGCATGCGCACGATGGCGACGCGGTAGAGCGCGGCGTTGGCCTGCCGGTTCCCGCCGCGGTAAAGGCGGTGTCGGCTGTTGGTCTTGCCTGATCCGGCCGGGATTGGGCACGCGCCGCACATCTTGGCGAACGCTGCCTCAGACTTGATCCGGTTGGCGTTGTCGCCAGCAGTGATCAGCATCTGTGGTCTGTGCTGCGGTGTCGTAGCCGACGCCGACGGCCTCGACGAGCTGGGGCGCAGCGGCCGCAGTGAGTGCTTTCAGCGATGCGGCGTGAGCCTTGGCCTCCTCGTGCAGCGCCAGCCAACGCTTCGCCATCGAGGACAGCACGTGCCGCATCGCGACATCCGGGTCGCCCGGCACAACAACGGCCGGTGCGCCACGGCGCACGGGCGGCAGTGGATCCGGGCCCTCCAGAACCGCGCACGCGAGGATCAGCTTGTGGTCGGTGAGCTTCTCCAGCTCCGCCCGCAGCGCCTCGCTCCCGGTCGCGAGGGTCGCCTTGAGCGTGATCATCGCGGTGGTCCGCGCTTGAACGGCACCGTCGTAGGCGATCTTGACCAGCCTGATCGTTTCGACCGCGCCGTCAGCGGTCTTAGGTGTCGACAGCCCGTGCCCAGCCAGCAACTGACGTGCAGCGTGCTCGGCATCGAGGGTGTCGTTCTTCCCTGCGAGTCGACGTTCCGCGGCCCGTGCTGGGCGGGCGATCTCGTGGACGTCGTGACCGTGGTTGCGCAAGTAGCGCGCCAAGCCGACACCGTAGGAGCCGGTGCCCTCGACGCCGAACCCGATCAGCCGACCGGCCGACCCGACGAAGGCCAGACAGAAGGCGAGGAGCTCCTCAAACCCGGCGATGGTGGTGGGCACGACGATGTCGCCGAGCCGGCCGCCAAGGCCGTCGATCGCGACGGCTACATGGTTGTCCTTGTGGGTGTCGACGCCGACGATGACATCGTCACGCCGAAGCTGCATGCTGGGCATCGGGCTATGGGTTCCTCTCGCACTTTCTGGGCGGGCTGTCCATGGCTCAGCTGGCCGGAGTGGGCGGACAGGACTGCGATGAGGCCCTGGTCGAGTCAGGCTCCTATCAGGTCACTGCCCACCCGGCCAGCAGCCTGGTGAACGCCACCACCCGGGGCCGACACGTCAACGCGAGGGCACCCGCAGGGCCGGTCATAAGCAAGGGTCAGACCCCAGATGGTGGCGCAGTCACGATGCTCGCAGTCGTAGGCGTCGGCGACCGTCCCGATCGATGGGCGGATGCCCTCGGCCGCCAGGTGGTCGGTGAAGGCGATCGAGGTGTATTGCGAGCCGGCATCGGCGTGGCCGATGAGTTCACCGGGCACGACGGGGTGTCCG
>JBAQXA010000565.1:0-15320 GCA_049299195.1 Nocardioides sp. | reverse complement strand
GCGATCACCACGCTATTGAGCACGTGACGATCCCAGAGGCGTTCGCCTTCGCGAGGGCCGATCAAGCCTCGTTCAATCCCCACGCTTCCGAGAAGCTCGACATAGCGCTCGGCTAAAGCCAAGCGCTCCGGCGGGAAGACTGACTCCGCGCACTCAGGCGTCGAATGTTTCACGTGAAACAGAAGCTTGCTGGCAGGGCTGCCGCGAACTACGCGGGCAACACCACAACGAACCGACGGGGCTCGACTCCCTCGGACTCTGAACCCAGCCCGGCCTCGGCCACGGCATCGTGCACAACCTTGCGCTCAAACGGAGTCATCGGATCGAGGGCAACCCGCGCGCCACTCTCCTTGACTTGCGCAACCGCCTCGCCGGCGATCTCGACGAGCCGCTCCCGGCGCTCCGCGCGGAAACCTGAGATGTCGAGCATCAGCCGCGACCGGTCACCCGTCTCGCGATAGACGGCAAGCCGCGTGAGCTCTTGGAGAGCGTCGAGAACCTTTCCGTCCGTGCCGACGAGCTGAGAGAGATCCGCACCCACCACGGAGACGACCGCCCGGTCCCCATCGACGTCCATGTCGATGTCACCGTCTAGATCGGCAATGTCGAGCAGTTCCTCCAGGTAGTCCGCCGCCACCTCGCCCTCAACCTCCAGGCTGCTCAGCGGCTGGTCCTCAGTCTCTTCAGCCGGGGCTGCTTCGACCTCTTCGCTCACAGTTGTCTCACTCACTGACTAACTCCTTGGTTCGTGTGTCGGGGGCAAGCCACCGGCTTGGCCACCTGTTTGGCCCTTGCGATCTTTACGCGACCGCTTCTTAGGCTGTTGGCGCGCGGGACCGGCACCCGAACCGGTCTCTCCATCCGCCGAGCCGGTCGCACCGTCACCAGTTGCGCCCTCGCCCTCCGTCGGATCGGCGGGCGCCAGGCCCTTGCGCACCAACTTGGCGTGATCTCGGGCCTCCTTCGCCGCGGCCGCGGGCGTGTTGGGCGCCGGATTGTTGCGGATGACGTAGAACTGCTGGCCCATCGTCCACAGGTTGGAGGTGGTCCAGTAGATCAGCACACCGATCGGGAAGGCGATGCCGCCGATGCCGAAGACCAGCGGCAAGACATAGAGCATGATCTTCTGCTGCTGGGCGAAGGGCCCGGTCAAGGACTCCGCCGGCATGTTCTTGCTCATGAGCTGCTTCTGCGTCAAGAACGTCGTGACCGTCATCGAGATCACCAGCAAGACCGCAAGGGCAATCACGCCCAGATCGCCATCGGCCGTCATAAACGTGCGCTTGATCGGGACGCCGAACAGCTCGGCGTTGGCGAACGACACCGCGATGTCGTTGTCCAAGAAGCCGTGTCCCTTGCCCTTGCGCGCAGCCTGATCGATCAGCCGGAAGAGCGCCAAGAAGATCGGCATCTGCACAAAGATCGGGAGGCACGACGAGAACGGGTTGGTCCCGGTCTCCTTGTACAGCGCCATCGTCTCTTGGCTGAACCGCTCGCGGTCATGGCCGTACTTCTCTTGCAGCTCCTTGACCCGAGGCTGAATCAGCTGCATGTTCCGGCTGGACTTGATCTGCTTCACAAACAGCGGGATCAGCGCGGCGCGGATCACCAGGGTGAGCCCGACGATCGACAGCACCCACGCCAAGCCGGAGTCGGGGCCGAACACCGCGGAGAACACCTTGTGCCACGCGAGTAGCACGGCCGAGATGGCGTAGTACAACGGCACCATGATGCCGTGGCCGATGGCACCTATCAGGTCAAGCACTTAAGCTCCTTGGTCGACGCACGCGTGCGTGCGAGTCGGCGAAACGGTCTCTGGCCCGGGAGGGACGGGGTCTACGCCGCCGGCCGCCCAGGGGTGACAGCGCGCCAATCTACGGAGCGCGAGCCAGCCGCCCTTCAGCGCCCCATGCCTGGTCACCGCCTCTAAGGCGTACGCCGAACACGACGGGTAATAGCGGCAGACCTGGCCATAGAGCGGGCTGATCACCAGCCGGTATCCCTTGAGGAACCAGATCATCACGTGCTTCATGACACCCCCCGCAGACAACGGTCGAGGTCTTGGTCCAGTTCCGCAAACGAGGCTGTCGCAGCGGCGGGCAGTGCCCGCACCACCACCAGCGCACCATCTGGCAAAGACGACAGACGGGGTGCCACGAGGTGCCTCAAGCGGCGCTTGACTCGATTGCGGACCACCGCGCCGCCCACCGCCTTGTTCACCACGAAGCCGGCTCGCACCGGACGCTCGTCATCGGTGCGGGCCAAGTGGACAACCATCGTCTCTGCGGCGCGTCGAGAAGTACGACGCACGGCACGCTGGAAATCAGCGGCCGTTGTCAACCGACTTGAGGCCGCCAGCACGTGAGGCTCCCGCGTCGCGGGGAACGTCAGACGCTCAGGCTCTTGCGACCCTTGCGGCGGCGCGCAGCGAGAATCGCGCGTCCTGCCCGGGTGCGCATACGCAGACGGAAGCCGTGCACCTTGTGCCGGCGCCGGTTGTTCGGCTGATACGTACGCTTGCTCACCAGATCGCTCTTTCGCTTGCAGGTAGGACCGGCCAACGGTACGTGCTGGCGTCTCCGCGGGTCAAACTGACGCCGAACGGGCCCCGCTGCCCTGTGGAGAACTCTCGTCGAACACCCGGCATCTCGGCCCGTTGGCCTGTGGATAGCGTATTGCACGGCCGGGATCGGCTTGTTAGGTTCGGCCGGGTACCGGGTTCCCCACCGCTAGTCGGACCAGGGATTATTCTGCTCGACCCAGCGGATCTCGGACACCGCCGGCAGGCCTGCCGGGCCAGGTTCACAGCCTGTGGACAACTTTGTGGAAACACATGACGGATTATTCGTAGCTGAACCGTCGAGTAGAGCGAGCGGGAGACACCGGTGGAACCCACAGACCCAGATCTGCATGCCATTTGGCGCGCTGTCCTTAGTGAACTCGACCCCTCAAAGCAGCCCTGGGTCAGTGCCAGTGAGCTTGTCGCCGTGCACAGCGACACGGTGGTGGTCGCCGTCGACAAACCCTTCAACCGCGTGCAGTTGGAGAACCGACTCCGCGGCGAGATCGAGGGCTCCCTCTCGGCCCGCTTCGGTCAACCGATGCGCCTGGTGGTGACGGTCGACCCGGCACTCGACACTGTGGCGGAGCGTCCGGCACCCACGTCCTCCCCCGTGGAGCGTGCCGGCGCCGAGCGAACCAGCCACGAGCGACCCACTCAAGAACGACCCACGCAAGAGCGAGCGACTTCTGACCTGGGCAACAACGTGGCGTCCCTTGACCGCCAGCGTGAGCGGCATACCGATATGTCGACAAGTAGCCAAAGCAACTATGACCCGCCTCGGCGAGAGAATCCCCGCGATGCCCTGGAGACGCTCGTGGCGACTCCCTTCAGCGATCGCCCCCACACGCCTTCGGCCGAAACCCGCCTCAACCCCAAGTACACCTTCGAGACGTTCGTCATCGGCTCCTCCAACCGCTTCCCCCACGCCGCCGCCGTCGCGGTCGCCGAAGCACCGGGCCGCTCCTACAACCCGCTGCTCATCTATGGAGACTCCGGGCTGGGCAAGACCCACCTGCTCCACGCCATCGGCCACTACGTGCGCAACCTCTACGGCGGCGCGAAGGTGCGCTACGTCTCGAGCGAAGAGTTCACCAACGAGTTCATCAACGCGATCCGCGACGATCGCCAAGACCAGTTCAAGCGCAAGTACCGCGACGTCGACGTCCTACTCATCGATGACATCCAGTTCCTGGAGGGCAAGACTCAGACGCAGGAGGAGTTCTTCCACACCTTCAACACCCTCCACAACGCCAACAAGCAGATCGTGTTGACCTCCGACCGCGCACCCAAGCGACTCGAGGCGCTCGAAGATCGGCTACGCAACCGCTTCGAGTGGGGCCTCATCACCGACGTGCAGCCTCCGGACCTCGAGACCCGCATCGCGATCCTGCGCAAGAAGGCCGCGATGGACCGCCTCACCGCGCCGCCGGACGTTTTGGAGTTCATCGCCTCCAAGATCCAGACCAACATCCGCGAGCTTGAAGGGGCGCTCATTCGTGTCACCGCCTTCGCCAACCTCAACCGCCAAGAGGTCGACCTGACCCTCGCCGAGATCGTGTTGAAGGACCTGATCCCCGAGGGCGGGGAACCCGAGATCACCGCGGCCGCGATCATCGCCCAGACCGCGGCGTACTTCGGGGTCAGCATCGAAGACCTGACCGGACCCAGCCGTGGGCGCCATCTCGTGCAGGGCCGCCAGATCGCGATGTACCTCTGTCGCGAGCTCACCGACCTGTCGCTACCCAAGATCGGCGCGCAGTTTGGCAACCGCGACCACACGACGGTGATGTATGCCGACCGCAAGATCAACCAGTTGCTCGCCGAACGGCGCTCGGTCTTTAACCAGGTCAGCGAGCTCACCAACCGGATCAAGCTCCAGGCCAAGCAGACCTGAGCGGCCGCGGCCTCGCCCAGATCGGCTCGTCTTGTAGTCCCGCCCTGTTGACAGACATGTGGGAAAGCCGCGTTCTGGCCCCGTAGGCCTGTGGGCAACGGGCACCTTGGGGATTGGCCGCCTCGCGTCGCCCACATGTGCGCACAGCCCGACCCGCTGAGTCCACACCGTCATCCACCGCCGTCGAGGGCGGTTGACCAGCGGGAACGGTGGTTTTCCACAGTTTCCACCGCCCCTATGACTACTACGAACCTCTAGTTGGATCGATGATGAGAAGAACAAAGCCCGACCGCCCGTCTGGGGATAACCCCTCGACTGCTCTCCCCCGCGCTATGCAGTCGTGGCAGGATGCCCTTCACCGAATCACCGTCGGACCCGCAGCACTGCTAGGGCCCGGTTCACCGTTAGAGGGAGCGCACTCGTGAAGTTCCGCGTCGACAAAGACGTGCTCGCAGACGCAGTCGCCTGGGCGGCTCGAAGTCTGCCGGTGCGTCCGAGTGTCCCTGTCCTGTCCGGGTTGATGATCGAGGCCGGCACCTTTGAGTCCGGCGAAGGCCTGCAACTCAGCGGCTTCGACTACGAGACCTCAGCCCGCGCCACGCTCTCGGCGGAGGTCAGCAGCGAAGGCAAGGCCTTGGTCAGCGGCCGGTTGCTCGCCGACATTTGTCGCAGCCTGCCCGCGAAGCCGGTCGAGATGACGCTGGAGGGCAGCCGTGTCTCGCTGACCTGTGGTTCGGCGCGCTTCTCGCTGCAGACCATGCCGGTGGAGGACTATCCCTCGCTGCCGGCCATGCCCGCGGCGACTGGCACGGTCAACAGCGACCAGTTCGCCCATGCGGTTGCGCAGGCCGTGACCGCCGCGGGCCGCGACGACATGCTGCCGGTGCTGACCGGGGTACGCCTGGAGATCGACGGCTCGACGATCTCGCTGTTGGCGACCGACCGGTTCCGGCTCTCGCACAAGGAACTCGAGTGGGCCCCGCACACCCCCGACGCTTCGGTGGCCGCGCTGGTGCCCGCGAAGGTGCTCGGTGACACCGCCAAGTCGCTCACGGGCGGGTCCGAGTTGACCATCGCCCTCTCTTCGGGTGGTGCCGGCGAGGGGCTAATCGGTTTTGAGGGCGTCGGCCCTGGCGGCGTACGCCGTACCACCACTCGGCTGCTCGATGGTGAGTTCCCCAAGGTCCGGTCGCTGTTTCCCGCGACCCACTCGACGGTCGTCACCCTTGACAAGGCGTTGCTCATCGAGTCCGTCAAGCGGGTGGCGTTGGTCGCCGAGCGCAACACCGCCGTGCAGCTGGCCTTCTCCGATGGCGTGCTCACCCTCGATGCCGGCTCCGGTGACGAGGCCCAGGCATCGGAGTCGATCGAGGCAGGCATCGACGGCGAAGACATCACGACCGGCTTCAACCCCCAGTTCCTGCTCGATGGGCTGACCGCGATCGACGAGTCGGTCGTCGAGTTGGCCTTCACCCAGGCGTCGAAGCCGGTGGTGATCAGCGGCGCAGCGGGCGAGGGGTCACGCGGTGACGGCGAAGCGAACTTCCGCTACCTGCTGATGCCGCGCCGCTTGCTGTCCTGATCGGGCTGATTGCCCGATGAGCCAGATTGCTTGGAACCCGCACTGCAGCCTCGGCGAGGAGAAGTCATGACGACAGCGGAGCCCGGCCTGCACCTCGGCCTCATCGGCTTGGGCAAGATGGGCGGCAACATGCGCGAGCGGCTGCGCCGCAACGGCGTGACCGTCACGGGTTATGACCGCAACCCCGAGGTGAGCGATGTCGGCTCGCTGGAAGAGCTCGTCGCGGCGCTGCCCAGTCCCAAGGTCGTGTGGGTGATGGTGCCCGCCGGCGACCCAACGCGCGACACCGTCACCGCGCTGGGCGAACTGCTCGGCGAAGGCGACGCGATCGTCGACGGCGGCAACTCGCGGTGGACCGACGATCTCGCCAACGCCGCTCGGCTCGGCCCTCGAGGCATTGGCTATGTCGACTGCGGCGTTTCCGGCGGCGTGTGGGGCCTGACCAACGGCTACGCCCTGATGTACGGCGGCTCGGCGGAGGACATCGCGAAGGTGCAGCCGGCCTTCGATGCGCTCAAGCCCGAGGGCGAGTTCGGCTGTGTGCACGCGGGCGGCGTGGGCGCCGGGCACTTCTCCAAGATGGTCCACAACGGCATCGAGTACGCGATCATGCAGGCCTACGCCGAGGGCTGGGAGTTGCTGGAAAAGGTCGAGCTCGTCGACAACGTCACCGAGGTCTTCCGCTCCTGGCGCGAGGGCACCGTGATCCGGTCCTGGCTCCTGGACCTGCTGGTGGCGGCGTTGGACGACGACCCCGGCCTCGCGGCGATCAAGGGTTATGCGGCCGACTCGGGCGAAGGGCGCTGGACAGTCGAGGCGGGGATCGAGAACGCCGTCCCCACGCCCGCAATCACCGCCGCCCTCTATGCCCGGTTCGTTTCCCGACAGGACGACTCCCCCGCCATGAAGGCCATCGCCGCGATGCGCAACCAGTTCGGCGGCCACGCCGTGCAGACCGCGCCGCCCGCGGGCGGGCCGGACTCTGGGTCTGACTCTGGGCCTGCTGCCGGGTCGGACTCTGGGTCTGACTCTGGGGCCGGCTGAGCCCCCTCACAGCCAGGCGATCCCATCTATATCGAGCACCTCGTCCTGCACGACTTCCGCTCCTATGCCGAAGTCGACGTCCGACTGAGCGCGGGGCCCACGGCCTTTTTGGGGCGCAACGGGCAGGGCAAGACCAACCTCATCGAGGCGATCGACTACCTCTCCCGCCTGAGCTCGCATCGTGTCGCCAACGACGCGCCGCTGGTGCGTGCCGGGGCGGAGCGCGCGGTTGTGCAGGCGGCGGTGGTGCGCGACGGGCGCACGGCGACTCTTGAAGTGGAGATCCATCCGGGGCGAGCCAACCGGGCGAAGGTCAATCGCTCGCCGCTGCCGCGCACGCGCGATCTGATGGGGCTCGTGCGCACGGTGGTCTTCGCTCCCGAAGACCTGGCGTTGGTCAAGGGCGACCCTTCGGAGCGAAGGCGCTTCCTCGACGACCTGCTAGTGGTGCGCGCGCCGCGACTGGCTGGCGTGCGCACTGACTACGAGCGAGTGCTCAAGCAACGCAATTCGCTGCTGCGCAGTCACCGCGTGGCGCGCCGCTCCGACGGGGGTGGACTCGCGACGCTCGAGGTCTGGAATGCCCACCTCGCCAGCTCGGGTGCGGAGTTGATCCACGAGCGGATGCGGCTCGTGGAGTCGTTGCGGCCACATGTGCAGGCGGCCTATCTCGACGTGGCGAAGGGTGCTGGGCGCGAGCACGCCGACATCAGCTATCGAACCGCGACGCTGCGCAGCGACGGCGAGACCACCGCCGAGAACCAACCGGCCGGAGCGGTTCCCGATCGCGCGGAGCTCACCGAAGCGATCTTGGCCCGGTTGGCCGAGCGGCGTACGGACGAACTCGACCGGGGGCTCACGCTGGTCGGGCCGCATCGTGACGAGCTGTGGTGCACCCTGTCGGACGCGACCCTGGAGTTGCCGGTCAAGGGCTATGCCTCGCACGGCGAGAGTTGGTCGTTTGCGTTGGGGCTGCGGCTGGCGGCGTACGACCTCCAGCGCGCCGAGGGTGACGATCCGATCCTCGTGCTCGACGACGTCTTCGCCGAGCTCGACGCCGAGCGCCGCGACCGGCTCGCCCACCGGGTGGCCGCCGCGGAACAGGTGTTGGTGACCGCGGCGGTGGCTGCCGATGTGCCGGCCGCCCTGGAGGGTGATCGCTTCCTCGTCGCCGGCGGACAGGTCAGCCATGAGTGACCGGCCGCCGGTGGGCGAGCCGGAGCCACGCGGCGAGCAGCCCATCGACCACGTCGCCGAGGGTCTCGAACTCGCCCGACAGCAGGCCCGGGCGGTTGCCAAGGCCCGACCGGCGACCGGCTCGGTGCCGATCAAACGGAGGGATCGCACCCAGCGCCGGAAGGTGCCGCGGCAAGGCGGCGGCCTGTCGGGTCCGCGGCCCGATGACCGCGATCCGCAGCCGATCGACTCGCTGGTCGAACGGCTCGTCGCCGACCACGGCTGGGAGGTCGACCTGCGTGTGCAGGGCATCTTCGCGCGGTGGCCGGAACTCGTGGGTGGGGAGATCGCCGAGCACTCGCACCCCGAGTCGATCGACGAGGGTCGGCTCGTGGTGCGCACCGACTCCACCGCCTGGGCCACGCAGCTGAGGCTGCTCGCGGCGAGCGTGGTACGCCGCCTCAACGAGGAGTTGGGCCACGAGACGGTGCGGCTGGTCGAGGTCAAGGGACCCGATGCGCCGAGTTGGAAACGGGGTCGCCGGGTGGTCAAGGGGCGGGGCCCCCGCGACACCTACGGCTGAGGTTCGGGGGCGGCGGCTCTGTCCAGCGTTGGGGCCCTGCCCCGGTCGGTGGCGTGCGCCACGATGACGAACTGCATCCACTGGGCGTCGCCGATAAGCGGAGCCAACCGCCGGAACCGGCGCCACTTGGCCAAGGTGAAGGCCGAGTTGATCCCGGTGACGTGGGTGACGGTGAAGCCGGCCTGCTCAAACATCTCCACCATCGTCTTGCGGGTGAAGAAGCGCAGATGGGTGCGGTCGAGGGTGCCCCAGTCGGCGTAGTCCCAGCGTCCCCGACGCACCAGTGCGATCACCACGGGGAAGAACTGGATCGAAGGGATCGAAGCGACAACCGTGCCACCGGGCGCGAGCCAACGGTGCGCCGTGGCCAAGGCATCCCAGGGCTCCAGCATGTGCTCGAGAACGTCATTGAAGAAGATGCACTCGAACCGACGGTCGCTAACCCCCGCGTCTGTCGCGCCGGACTCCATGGCCTCCGGGAAGTAGCCCTCGATGACTTCGTCGTAGGCCGCGTAGCTGTCGGACACGGCACGGTCGGGCTCGGCCTCGATCCCTACGATCTGGACCCCGCCGCCCAAGGCGCGGCGCAAGCCCCGGCCGAACTGGCCGCCGCCGCACCCGACGTCGAGGAAACTGCGAGCGGCCGGCACGAAGGGGAGTAGTTCGGGGCGCTCGGTGGGGTCCAGCTCGGGGAGTGACCCCTCTGTCGGCTCCGGTTCGGTCCCGGTGGGGTCGCCGCCCCGTGCCGATCGCGTCGATTGCGCCGATCGCTTCGATTCCGTGCCGCCCACGCCGTCAGCGTAGTGGCTGCCAGGGCCGCAGACGGGCCGCCGGACCGTATAGGGACTCACCCGACTGGGTAAACGGGCGTCTCGGAGCCGTTTCTGGCCCTTCTGGCGCCTCTTTTGTCCACAGATCCCCCCGTTTGCCTCGCGCTAACGTGGCTCAGGGCTCTAGAACGGCTAAACTAGCCGCTGGTCGCCCCAGCCGGCGACCTTCTCTTTGTAGCTACTGGTGAGAGGTGTTGCGTGAGCGACGAAACTCCCGAGCAGACCTCCGGTCTGAGTGCGGTCGAAGCCCCCGTTCCGGTTGCTGGCGACTACGACGCCGGCGCGATTCAGGTCCTGGAGGGACTCGAGGCGGTGCGCAAGCGCCCGGGCATGTATATCGGCTCGACCGGCGAGCGCGGCCTGCACCACTTGGTGTGGGAGATCGTGGACAACTCCGTCGACGAGCGCATGGCCGGTTATGCCGACCGCATCGTGTTGACCCTGCAAGCCGACGGCGGCATCCGGGTTGAGGACAACGGTCGCGGCATCCCCACCGGCATCCACCCCACCGAGGGCATTCCCGCGGTGACGCTGGCGCTCACCCAGTTGCACGCGGGCGGCAAGTTCGGCGGCGGCGGCTACAAGGTCTCCGGCGGTCTCCACGGTGTGGGTGTCTCGGTCGTCAACGCGCTCTCCAGCAAGCTGATCGTTGAGGTCAAGAACCGCGGTCACCTGTGGCGCCAGTCCTTCAGTCTCGGCGTACCCGATGACGAACTGGAGCAGGTGCGGCCGCTGGCCGACGGTGAAGAGACCGGCACCGCGGTGACCTTCTATGCCTCCGAGCAGATCTTCGAGACGACGACCTACTCGTTGGAGACGATCACCTCCCGGATCCGGGAGATGGCCTTCCTCAACAAGGGCCTGGAGATCGTGATCCGCGATGAGCGCCCGGCCGCCGACGCGCTGGCCGACGCGGTCGAAGACCTCACCGTCGAGCCGGAGGAGGATCAGGCCACCCCCGACCAGTTGCGGCGGGCCGATCGCGGAGTCGAGCAGCGCTTCCGCTACGACCGCGGCCTGGTCGACTACGTCGACTACCTCAACCGTCGCAAGACGCCGGCCACGCCGACGATCATCTCCTTTGAGGCCGCCCAGCCGGGCGAGGGATCGCTCAGCCTCGAGGTCGCGATGCAGTGGAACACGACGTACGCCGAGTCGGTGCACACCTTTGCCAACGCAATCAACACCCACGAGGGCGGCACCCACGAGGAAGGCTTCCGCGCGGCGCTGACCTCGCTGATCAACCACTGGGGCGAGCAGTGGAACCTGATCAAGAAGCGCGTGGACCGGGTCACCGGCGACGACATCCGCGAGGGGTTGACCGCGATCATCTCGGTCAAGCTCGGCGAGCCGCAGTTCGAGGGGCAGACCAAGACCAAGCTCGGCAACACCGAGGCCAAGGGCTTCGTGCAGAAGGTCGTCAACGACCGCCTCGGCGCGTGGCTCGAGCAGAACCCGAGCGAAGGCAAGGACATCGTCCGCAAGGCGCAGTCCGCGGCGAGTGCGCGGCTCGCGGCCCGCAAGGCGCGGGAGTTGGCGCGCAGCCGCAAGGGGCTGCTCGGGATGTCGGGGTTGCCGGGCAAGCTGGCCGACTGCCAGTCGACCAACCCCGAGGAGTGCGAGGTCTTCATCGTCGAGGGCGACTCGGCGGGCGGCTCAGCCAAGAGCGGCCGCGACCCCAAGGTGCAGGCGATCCTGCCGATCCGCGGCAAGATCCTCAACGTCGAGAAGGCCCGCATCGACAAGGTGCTGGCCAACACCGAGGTCCAGGCGATCATCAACGCGCTCGGCACCGGCGTCCACGAGGAGTTCTCACTGGAGAAGCTCCGCTATCACAAGATCGTGCTGATGGCCGACGCCGATGTCGACGGCCATCACATCAACACGTTGCTGCTGACCCTGCTCTTCAGGTTCATGAAGCCGCTGATCGACAACGGCTACGTCTACATGGCGCAGCCGCCGCTCTATCGCTTGCGGTGGAACAAGCCGCACGAGCACGAGTTCGTCTACTCCGACGCCGAGCGCGACGCGCTGATGGCCGACGGGATCGGGCGCGGCAAGAAGCTCCCCAAGGACATGCCCGTCCAGCGCTACAAGGGCCTTGGCGAGATGAATGCCGACGAGCTGTGGGAGACCACGATGGATCCCGACGCGCGGGTGCTCTTGCAGGTGACGCTCGAGGATGCCGCCCAAGCTGACGAGATCTTCTCAATCCTCATGGGCGAGGACGTCGAGCAGCGCCGCTCCTTCATCCAGCGCAACGCCAAAGACGTGCGCTTCCTCGACATCTAAAGGCGCACGGGGCTCACCCCCCGCGCACCCCCCACCCAGAAACACCGGGGTCATCCCCCAGACGCAGAACGGGATAAGGCTGAATGACTGAGACGCCGACAAGCGGGGGCCGGATCGAACCGGTCGACCTGCAAGTGGAGATGCAGCGCTCCTACATCGACTACGCCATGGCCGTCATTGTCGGCCGCGCGCTCCCCGACGTACGCGACGGCTTGAAGCCGGTCCACCGCCGGGTGCTTTATGCGATGTATGACGGGGGCTACCGGCCCGACCGCGGCTTCAGCAAGTGCGCGCGCGTGGTCGGCGAGGTCATGGGTCAGTACCACCCCCACGGCGATACCGCGATCTACGACACCCTCGTGCGGCTGGCGCAGCCGTGGGTGATGCGCAATCCGCTGATCCAGGGGCAGGGCAACTTCGGCTCGCCGGGCAACGACCCGGCGGCCGCAATGCGCTACACCGAGTGCCGGATGGACCCGCTGGCTATGGAGATGGTCCGCGACATCGGCGAGGACACGGTCGACTTCGCGCCCAACTACGACGGCAAGGGCCAGGAGCCGACGATCCTGCCCGCCCGCTTCCCCAACCTGCTCGTCAATGGCTCCGCCGGCATCGCCGTCGGCATGGCGACGAGCATCCCGCCGCACAACCTGCGCGAGGTGGCCGAGGGGGCGCAGTGGGCACTCGAACACCCCGATGCGACGCGTGAAGAGCTGCAAGACGCGCTGATCGAGCGGGTCAAGGGTCCCGACTTCCCGCGCGGCGCACTCATTGTCGGCCGCAACGGGATCGAGCAGGCCTACCGCACCGGACGCGGCTCGATCACCCAGCGCGCGATCGTCGAGATCGACGACGAGAAGGGCCGCACGGTCCTGGTGATCTCCGAGCTGCCCTACATGGTCAACCCGGACAACCTCGCGGTGAAGATCGCCGACCTCGCCGACTCCGGCAAGATCAAGGGCATCGCCGACGTCCGCGACGACTCCTCCTCGCGGACCGGGCAGCGTCTGGTGGTCGTGCTCAAGCGCGACGCCGTGGCGCGGGTGGTGCTCAACAACCTGTTCAAGCACACCGAGCTGCAGACCAACTTCAGCGCGAACATGTTGGCGCTCGTCGACGGGGTGCCGCGCACGCTGACGATCGACCAGTTCATCTCGCACTGGGTCGCCCATCAGATCGACGTGATTCAGCGGCGTACGCGCTATCGCCTGCGTAAGGCCGAGGAGCTCGCCCACATCCAGCGCGGCTTGGTCAAGGCGCTGGACCAGCTCGACGAGGTGATCGCGCTGATCCGGCGCTCGCCCGATGTCGAGGAGGCGCGGCAGGGGTTGATGGCGCTGCTGGGCGTCGATGAGGCGCAGGCCAACGCGATCTTGGACATGCAGCTGCGCAAGCTGGCTGCGCTGCAACGGCAGAAGATCGTCGACGACCTGGCCAAGCTCGAGATCGAGATCGCCGACCTCGAGGACATCTTGGCCAACGAGGAGCGGCAGCGCTCGATCGTCAGCGAGGAGCTCGCCGAGATCGTCGCGAAGTACGGCGATGACCGGCGTACGCAGATTATCGCGGCCGACGGGGACCTCTCGATGGAGGACCTGATCCCCGACGAGGAGCTGGTCGTCTCGATCACCCGGGGTGGTTACGCCAAGCGGACTCGGGCCGACGCCTATCGCACCCAGAAGCGCGGCGGTAAGGGCGTGCGCGGGGCGAGCCTGCGCGGCGACGACGTGGTGCAGCACTTCCTCGCCACGACCAACCACCACTGGATCCTGTTCTTCACCACCGCCGGCCGCGTCTATCGGACGAAGGCCTACAACCTTCCCGAGGCATCGCGCGATGCCAAGGGCGGTCACGTCGCCGGCCTGTTGAGCTTCCAGCCTGATGAAGACATCGCCCAGGTGTTGGCGATCCGGGACTACGACCAGGCGCCCTACCTCGTCTTGGCCACCCGCAACGGGCTGGTCAAGAAGACCCGGCTCCTCGACTACAACTCGCCACGGCAGGCGGGCGTCATCGCGATCAACTTCCGTGAGGCCGACGACGAGCTGATCGGGGCCGAACTAGTGAACCCCGAGGACCACATCTTGTTGGTCTCTCGCAAGGGTCAGTCGATCCGGTTCCCGGCCAATGACGGGCAGCTGCGGCCGATGGGTCGCGCGACCTCGGGTGTCACGGGGATGAAGTTCCGCGACGAGGACTCGCTGCTGAGCATGTGCGTGGTTCGCAACTCGGCGGCGGTCGCGGCGCCGGTTGAGGGCCTGGGTGAAGGCTCGGTTGAAGGCGACGTGGCGGAAGACGCGCTGGCTGAGGGGGCAGCTCCTCAGGAAGCCGAGGCCGCAGAAACCGAGGCGACGTCCGCTCCGACGGGCGCGGACCTGGTCCAATACCTCTTCACGATGACCGACGGTGGCTTCGCCAAGCGCTCGGTGATCGAGGAGTACCGCGTCCAGTCGCGCGGCGGCATCGGCATCCGAGCCATGTCGCTGGCCAACGACGCGCGCGGCAGCCTGGTGGGCGCGTTCATCGTGGCCGATGGCGACGAGGTCTTGTCGATCACGCAGGCCGGCCAAGTGGTCCGCAGCCCGATCAACGCCGACTTCAGGCCGACCGGTCGCTCGACGCAAGGCGTCAAGTTCGTGACCCCCAAGGGGGGCGACGCGGTGGCGGTTGTGGCTCGCTCGGTGGAAGTCGCGACCGAAGACAACGACCCGCAGAAGTCGTCGGGAATAGAGGGGGATGCAACAATCGATCCCCAAGAAGGCGAATGAGCCGCGACCCACGAGGGGAATCTGCTGATGGATGGTGGCAGCGTGACTTCACCGCAGCAACCCGATAGCTCGGGTCCCGCGGTCGTCCCCACCGATGGCCGTACTGGGGGATCCGCAGAGGGCAAGGTGCTGCCACCCATGCCCGAGCCCGGGTCCGACGACGGTGGACGGCTTGCCTTCAAGGACCGGATTTCGCGGGTGCTGGGTGGTGCTCCTTCCGAAGGCAAGCGCGCCTTCGTGGTCACCCCGGGCGCACGGCGGGCTGATACCGGGTCGGCTGGCGGATCCTCAGGGGGGTCCGTTGGGAGCGTCGAGACCGCGCCGCCAGCACCAAGGACCACGCCGGGAAGCGTGTCGGGCAGTGCGTCCGGCAGTGTGTCCGGGGGTGTGCCGGGCAGCGTCACGGTGAGCACCGGGTTGGCCCCCTCCAATGGGCATGCGCCAGCGCAGCCCACGGCCCACGAACCGACTCAACCGCTGCGGACGATGCCGGCCGCCCAGAGTCCCAGCTCTCCTACCCCCAGCGCGCAGGCTGCACGGATCCCTGCCGCCCAGGCCCCAACGTCACAGACCCCGGCGGCCCAGGCC
>JBAQXA010000564.1:0-6211 GCA_049299195.1 Nocardioides sp. | reverse complement strand
AATTGAGATCGCGCCTAACGCCGACCTGCGGCGATGCGCCGCCAACACACCGTTGATCGAGGACCGAAAAGCGCACCGACTGCGGCCGGCGGCGCTCCAGACCCCGGTGACGCTCTGCTGACCGCACATCTCGACGCCGTGAGCGCCAGCGTGGGAGCCCACGACAACGCCTCCATGGAGGGTCGCCCGCCGGCTGCGCGGCCGCGACCATCTGGTCGTCATCGCCCTGGTCGACCTCGAGGAGCTCATGCACCTGGGCTCGCGAGAACTCGCCAAAGACCCTGCCTCGCCCCGAGTTGGCGGTCGTCTTGGACGCCGTCTTGGGCTGTTGGGGCCGGCTCTCTGCGTCTGCACGGGCGGAGCCTGCCGTGGCTACGGCCCCCGGGTCGGCGTCCGGGGGTGGCTGCGGCGTTTCAGGACCCCCGTACGGCGCTGAACCCGCTCGTCCGGTTGGACCGACAGCTCGTGCCCGCCTAACCGCTGCTCTCAGAGGCTCATGCGGTCTGTGCGCAGCGCCACAGCAGCCACTGCGGCAGCGAAGGCCTGGTGCAAGCGCGGGTCGTCATCCGGGTCGATCTCGTCGAGGTCCTCGTCTTCGCCGCGGTGGCCGCGGACGGCGTCCTCCACCAAGACCTCGGCGCGCCACAGCGAGAAGCAGCCGAAGATGGCGGCATGCAAGTCGTCTAGAAGCGACGGAGCTGGGCGTCGCGGGTCTAGTGCGCAGACACGGAACTCGTCGAGGATGTTGACCATCGTCTGCTGGTTGACCATCTCGGCGAGCTCGTCGAGACCGAGGAGCCGGTCTCGCAGCCCATCGAAGTCCGGCATCTGCCCGGCCGCGACTCGGTGCGCGTTGCGGACGAGACGTTCCACGGTCGCACGCGGGCTCAGGCCGTCGGCCAGCGAGCGGAAGACGACAGCGATGGTGTCGATCGGCATCGCCTCGATGTCGTCGGCTCGCGCGACAGCAGTCATCCATCGGTCCGGGTTCGGGTCGTCTGGGTCCGATGCGGTCGCAATGATCGCGGCAGAGCGCAGCCAGACGGTCGTCGCGACACAGGCAGCGGTCGGATCCACGGAGGCTTCGTGGATGTCGTGCGCGCCGAGGGTGTCGCGCTCCAAGATCGCCCAAGCGGCCTGGATCTGGACGGGGGAGGCGGAGAGCCGTGAGAGCGTGACGGCCTGCTGTGCCAGTCCGGCGAGGTCGCCCATGTCGGCCGCGAGGACGGCGTCGAGCTCGCGGTCGACGGCGCGGGCAATCTGGAGGCGTAGCCTGGCGTCGCTGACTTCGTCCAGAACGAGTCCGAGCCTCTTGGCTGCGCTCAGGAGCGGCGAGTAGGGCCATCTGTCCCGCTCGCCCGGCTCGAAGGTTAGTGCGCGAGCCTTGTCGAAGTCAGCGCGCTCTTCTCTGAGTTGCCACTGCTCGGTGTTGGTCTCGTCCGGGTCGGCGGACTCGTCGATGTCGGAGTAGGTCCTCCAGGCGGCCTCGGAGAGGTCGCTGAGCCCGGCGGCAAGCTGGTCGGCGCCTTCGTCGTCGCAGGATTCCGGGACGTCCGCGACCGGCTCGGCTCGCCTGGACGCGCCGGTGCGCCAGGAAGCGATGATCTGACGGCTCGATGGCGCGTAGGAGAAGGCGGTCACGGTCGATCACGCTACGGGCAAGCAGGTCCCGTTGGTCACTCAGAGACGAGGCGATCTCCGTCTTCGCGCGCCTCCGCCCACCCGACGGCTGGTCCTGAGCGCGCAGGCTCGCCGCTTTCGGCCAGTGCGGTCAGACGCAGCCGGGGAGGGGATCGGCACGAGCTTGGGGATATGGGACGCCCCGGGTGCGCGGCCTCCGTACGCTGAATGAACGCCAGGCTCGCCCAGGTGGCGGACTCGCTGGCCACCTCCCTGACCGCCGGCGAACTCGTCGACGCCGAGCGCAACTGAGGACCTTCGTCGCTCCTAGCTGCCCGGACCGGTCCAGTTCGGATCGACAGGAACCGGAATCAACTGCTCGATGCGAGCCAGTCCATCTTGACCACAGTCTTGAGTGCGGCGTCGTCGTGCCACACCACCAAGGCCTCCCAGCGCCGGCCGTCGCGTTTCCAATCCAGGATCAACCCGCGGGAGGGCTTCAGGTGGCCTGTATTGCTGATCAAGACGAACCGCACGTCGGCATACGGTCGCCACGCATCGTGCTTCGGTGGGTTGGCGGACATCTCGGCGGCCCTACGCGCTGGTCAGGAGTTCGGCCGGTAACCACTCCTCGACAACGATCCAGTTGTCGTCTGGGTCGAGCACCGCGTGGACTACGCGGCCCGACCAGCTGCCCTCGACCTGTCGCCAGCCGATCAGGAGGGCCGGGAGACGACCGTGCCGATCGGTAACCCAGCAGTGCTTCATGGGCGGGGGTTCTGGCTGTGGGGCAACAAAGGGCGCGGGCTGAACGGCTCTCCCCTGGTGATCGCCGACCCGCACGCGGTCCTTCAACGGGATCCCCGCCCCGCGCCCGTAGCCACCTGCAGCCATGCATCCAGAGTAGAACACATGTTCGAAGCCGTCGGGCAGTGCTGGCCTTCCTAGGGGTGTTGGTAAGAACGCTGTCACCAGGCGCAACGAGCGCTGGGAGCGCTGGGCGCGGGCCGATTGTGCGGACCTGGCTCAGATCGGCGCTCTCAACGCCGACGCGGCTCCGTGGTCGTCGCGGAGGGTCTGCGCTTCGCTGAGCGTGGATCTCAGCCGACTCGGGGCCTTTGGGGGTAGCACTGGGCGCAGTAACGGTGTCGGGAGGTTGTTGAACACGCCGGGTTGTTGAAGAAGTTTCTGAAGGAATCGGCCGGCGGCGGCCGCGTGGTGGCGCTGGTCTTCAGGAATCGATCGTTTCTTGACGATGGCCCTCTCTACTCCCAGCACGAGCCTCTGGAGTGCACAGCAAAGTGCTGCGTGGTGCCGCGTGCTCGATCGACGGGAGAGCCGATGATGCTGAAAGTGCCTTCCTGTGGGGGAGCGCCCGCGGCTCGCGGCGGTGATCGCGGCGGACCGGCTGGCCATCGGCCGTCCTCGAGGCGTTTGGCCAGCCCCGCGGTCATCTAGTTGTCCGTTCGGGCCAGCTTCGGGAGTTCTCGACCTCGTTCGGCACGCTCACGCCACTGGTGGGCGGTCATTGCACTCATTTGGGCTGTCCTGTCCTCCAATGTCGGACCCCATCGCTAGGGTTTGTCGGGTGACAGGCGCAGAGGTCGTGCCAACGAGAGGTCACGCACGCCAGAAGAGGTGACCGTGGAGCAATTCGACGACAGTGACATCGTCGACGGGACGGTCGCTGGCGGCGCTAACACGAGTCACACCATCGCGCTGGACCACCTCTCGTCGCTGCTTGCTGCTGTGCCCCCGAACGCGACCCGGGCGGCGTACGAGGACGCAGCGATCGAGCAGAACATCCTTGGCCGAAACACATACGAGGGCCGGCGCCGAACGTTCCGGTACCTGCGCGAGCTGTACCTGCTGCAGCCGGAGCGAGTCCTGTTTCGAGCACTTCGTGACCTGTGGGACGAGGACCCTGAGGCGCGACCACAGTTGGCGGGATTGTCCGCCCTCGCGCGCGACAGTGTGTTTCGAGCGACGTCACACGGGCTCCTCAAGCTCCCGCCCGGCGCGCCGGTCAACGCTGCCCTGCTCACCGACTTCCTCGGGGAGGGTTTGCCTCACGCCTACAGCGCGGCTACGGCGGCCAAGATCGGGAGGAACACGGCTTCCTCATGGACGCAAACGGGTCACCTCGCGGGTCGAACCTCCAAGACCCGAGTCGCGGTTGACGCCAGACCGGTCACCATCGCCTACGCACTGCTTCTGGGCTCTCTCCAGGGCCAGCGCGGTCAGGCGCTCTACGACTCGTTGTGGACGCGGTTCCTCGACGCCACGCCACGCGAGGCCGAGTTGGTTGCTGAGGGTGCCTCGCAGCGCGGGTACTTGGAACTGCGGTCCGCGGGAGGCGTCGTGGAGATCGGTTTCCGACACCTGCTGCGGCCTCTGGAGGTAACGAAGTGACGGACATGGATGCCTTGGTCGGGGCGTATTCGAGAATGGTCGGGATTCCGTGGGCACCCAACTTGGCGCCGGCGCAACGTGTATGGATGGTCGTCTACTCGCCGGCCGACGAGCGGCGGCTCCGGGCCAGAATCGACGCCTTCAAGAACGCCACTCTTCAGGCCGGCAAGTCATGGCACCTAGCTGACCTCACAGATACGTTCGCGACCTGGCTGACCGCGCAGCCATACCGCGAGACGTACTTCAGGCGACCGGGGATGCTCACCGGCGCCGCGTTGCGGTCATATGAGGCGAGCGTGGTTGAGGCAGCGGCGTCGGCTGCTGCCGCGGGAGCTGGCGACCCCGACGCCGTTGTAGCGGTGCTCGGAGCTGGTGCTCTCTTCCCCTTCCTCAAGGTGAGCAAGGTGATGGAGGGCCTCGCCCCGAAGGTGCACGGGCGCCTCGTCGTCTTCTTCCCCGGCGAGCGCGACGGCAACAACTACAGACTGCTCGAAGCACGAGACGGCTGGAACTACTTGGCGACGCCAATCCTGGCCACGGAGGAGCAAAGGTGACCCTCAACAAGGAACTCTTCGTAGAAGATCCCACTGCCAAGAACATCCCCAACCTCGGTGTCACCAAGGTTGGCGAGCCGGAGGATGCCGCCGGGTGGGATGTCTTGCGCTACGAACTGAAGAGCTTCGTATGCGAAGGGAGTTACGAGCAAGGGCTCGACCGCATCCTGACCTCGTTCCTCGCTCAGTCGGGGGGTGCCCAGACCGCGGCTTGGGTGAGCGGCTTCTACGGGAGCGGAAAGTCGCATCTCGTTCGCGTGCTCGAACACATGTGGCGGGACAGGGAACTCCCAGACGGCTCTACGTCGCGCGGTCTCGTCCGGATCCCGCAGCGCATCGAAGACTCATTGAGAGAGCTGTCCACCCTCGGTCAGCGCAACGGTGGTCTGTGGTCCGCCGCGGGAACGCTCGACGCTGGAGCAGGCAGCGTCCGGCTGGCCTTCCTGCGGATCGTCCTCAAGGCTGCGGGTCTTCCAGCCGACCTGGCACAGGCGCGATGCGTCATGTGGTTGAAGGACGAGGGGCTCTACGACCAGGTGGTCGCCGAGATCGCGTCCCGTGGGCTCGACTGGGACACCGAACTCGACAACATGTATGTGTCGATGCTCGCTGAGGCAATCCTCGCTGCCCGGCCCGGGTGGGCGACGGGTGCCGACGGCGCGCGGGAGCAGCTCTTCCATGCCTTCCCCGAGCAGTCAGACCTGACCTTGGACGAGACCGTCAAGGTCGTCGAGCGAGTGCTTCACAGCGTGTCGACCCGTGACGGCAAGTTCCCTTGCTCGGTTGTCGTCCTCGATGAGGTACAGCAGTTCATTAATGAAGATCCGGACCGTGCCTTACAGGTCCAGCTCCTCATCGAACGGTGCTCGATGAGCTTCGATGGCCTGCTGATGGTCGTCGCGACCGGACAGGCCGCGCTCCAGTCGACGGCTGTTCTCCAGCGCCTCATCGACCGCTTCAACGTCCAAGTCCAGCTTTCCGAGGCCGACGTCGACTCGGTGATCCGTGAGGTTCTCCTTCGCAAACGTCCGGACCGAATCGCGGAACTCAAGTCCGTGCTGGAAGCCAGCGCGGGCGAGATCGACCGGCAACTTGCCGGTTCACGGATCGCCCCGGTTCCGAGCGACGAGCAGGTTTTGGAGGCTGACTACCCCCTGCTGCCGTCCCGTCGGCGCTTCTGGGAGGCAGTGCTCCGTGCCGTCGACAAGGCAGGAAAGGCCGGCCAGCTCCGCAGCCAATTGCGCGTGGTGCATGAAGCCAATCGTCTTGTGGCTGAGAAGTCGGCGGGCACCGTGGTGGCAGCCGACTACATCTATGACGCGAAGGCTGCCGACATGCGGCAAACCGGAGTGCTTCTGGCCGACATTCAGCGGCTCATCGAGGAGGAGCGACGCAATCCGGACAAGGGTGAACTCCGCAGCCGCGTCCTCGCGTTGGTCTTCCTCATTTCGCAGTTGCCGCGCGAGGGATTCGCAGACACGGGCGTTAGGCCGACGGCTTCCCACATCGCAGACCTTCTCGTCGATGACTTGGCCAACTCGGGTCAAGAGCTGCGCCGTGACATCGAGCCAATACTGGAACGCCTTCAGAGCGAGGCGAAGGTCCTCCGGGTTGACGATGAGTAC
>JBAQXA010000563.1:0-1585 GCA_049299195.1 Nocardioides sp. | reverse complement strand
GTGCCGATCACCCGCTCGGCGAGCGCCGCCCGCGCCGGCGGGGCCGCAGGCGCGGCGCTGAGCGTCATACCCGGGAGGAGGGTGAGCCCGGCGACCAGCAGAGTGACGCGCAGCGAGAAGCCCATGCATCGACCCTAGCGAGACCGCTCCCCAAGCGTGGTGACGCTCACAGTCGAGGCATCGCCGCTCTGCTAGGTTCCAGCGCGAGGATCGGGTGGAGAGGGCGGGGCGTGTGAGCCAGCGGATCGGCGGCATCAAGGGGCTCCTGCGGACCCCTCATGGCCTGCGTCGCGGCATCAATCTCTGGCCGCCGCTGCTATTCTCCGGCATCCGGGTGGAGTCGATCTCCGCGGACTGGCGAGAGATGCGCGTGGTCTTGGCCAAAAGTCGGCTGACGAGCAACTACTTCGGCACCCAGTTCGGCGGTTCGATGTTTGCCATGGTCGACCCGTTCTTCGTCATTCTCCTCACTCGGCTGCTCGGCCCGGGCTATGTCGTGTGGGACCAGCGCGGAGAGATCGACTTCGTGCGCCCCGGCCGCACCGCGCTCACGGCTCAGCTGTCCATCCCGGCGGCAGAGGTTGACGAGATTCGCGCGGCCGCCGCCGACGGCGCCAAGGTGCTCCACTGGTTTGCCTGCGAACTCACCGACGCCAGCGGCGAAGTGGTCGCCCGGATCCGCAAACAGATCTACGTCCGACGCAAGCGATGAACAGGCGGCTGCATGATCCCCCAGGAAATCCCCTATCCCGGCATCGACCCGGTGTTCCATCTCGGGCCGCTGCCGGTGCATTGGTACGGCGTCAGCTATGTCGTCGGCTTTGCGATCGCCTGGTGGCTGGGTCGGCGGCGGGCGGCCAAGCCCGGCTCCGGCTGGAGCCCCACCGACGTCGATGACGTGATCTTCTATTCGGCGGTCGGCGTGATCCTCGGTGGCCGGATCGGCTACGTGCTCTTCTATGGGTTCGATCGGCTGCTGGCGGACCCGCTCTATCTGGTGAAGATCACCCAGGGCGGCATGTCCTTCCACGGCGGGCTGCTGGGCGTCCTCGTCGCCATGGCGGTTTTCGCCCGGCGCCAAGGGCGCTCGTTTTGGGCGGTCACCGACTTCCTCGCGCCGCTCGTGCCACTCGGGTTGTTTTCCGGACGGATCGGCAACTTCATCAACGGCGAGCTGTGGGGCAAGGTCACCGACGTCCCGTGGGCCATGGTCTTCCCGTCCGGCGGCGACCAGCCTCGGCACCCGTCCATGCTCTATGAAGCGATCCTCGAAGGGCTCGTGCTGTTTGCGGTGTTGTGGTCCTACACCGCCCGTCGTCGCCCGGTCGGCGCCGCCTCTGGAGTGTTCCTGGTCGGGTATGCCGTGTGCCGGTTCTCGATCGAGTTCGTGCGGGTCCCCGATAGCCAGCTGGGCTATCTCGCCTTCGGGTGGGTAACGATGGGCCAGTTGCTGACGCTGCCGATGCTGCTGCTGGGCGGCTGGCTGCTGTGGCGTGCTCGGCACGCGGAGGAGGCTGCCGAGCCGGCCTCAGACGAGGCCGCTTCGGATGAGCCCAGCTCCGACGAGTCCGCTCCTGACGAGCCC
>JBAQXA010000562.1:0-6257 GCA_049299195.1 Nocardioides sp. | reverse complement strand
TCCTGCGTCGTGCAGGGGTCGATCGGCAACATCGGTGGCGCCAGCGTCGTCCTGCCCTACACCGAGATGGCTGCGTCCTACGGCGAACAAGCCCGAGACGACGCGACGATCGAGGACTGCGGCTACTGAGCCTTCCGGCACACCGCGGGTGCGCCCAGCAGTCGCGGCACCTCAAAGCGCGCGAGCCGGTGGTTCCTCGCTACTGGGGGCCTTTGGTGCCACCTGGTGGCTCAAATGGGCCCCATAGCGCACCCGACTCGGGGGCTGTTTGGGCCACTGGCGGGCCACCTTCGCAGCGACGGGTTCCCGCTGTCGGTGGCGCGCCCTATATTGCTAAGGACTGGTCCAGCCCACCCCCCAGATCGGTCGGGCGGCCCAGAGGTGACCGATTCGTCTGCGGAGACGGGTCGGCGTCGTGATGAGGGGAAATCGATGAACCTGCCGCCCAGCTCCACCACTCGCTCGACACGCAAGATCGCCGCCTTGCTGTGCGCACTGCTGACGGCCGTCGGGCTCACGACGCTGACGCCCACTACGGCCCACGCCGCGCCGGGAGTGTTGTCCTACGTCGGGGGCGCGTCCGCAGCGGTCAACGCCAGCACGCACCGGGTCACCGTGCCCGCAGCCGTTCGGCCCGGTGACGCCTTGGTGCTCTTGATGAGCACCAACAACATCACCACGACCATCGCCAACCCCGCGGGGTGGACCGTGTTGCAGAGCCGCGACGGCAGTTCGTCGCGCGGGCGGCTGTGGACCAAGACCGCGACCGCAGCCGACGCCGGGGCCCAGGTCACCATCACGACCTCAGGGTCCGCGAAGTCCGCGCTCAGCGTGGCGGCCTACCGCAGCTCTCTCGCGACCGCGACCGTCACGGCCTCCGCCAGTTCCTCTGGCACCACGTCCACCACGACTCATCCCGCCCCCGTGGTCCCTGTCGCTGCGGAAGGCTCCTGGCTTGTCAACGCCTGGTCAGAGAAGTCGAGCAACGTCGTCACCTGGACTGCCCCCGCCACGAGCACCGCTCGGGTCGCGGCCACCGGCACGGGCACGGGCAAGACCAGTTCGCTGATCGCCGACTCCGCCGGTCCGGTTCCGGTCGGCACGGCTGCCGGGCGCACCGCGACCACGGCCCCGGCCACGAGCCAAACGATGCGCTACTCGTTCGTCATCAGTCCCGGCGACGACGGCGGCGTGGTGACCAACAACCCGCCGGTGGCGAGCTTCACCTCCAACTGCGCCGGGCTGACGTGTTCCTTCAACGCGGCCGGCTCCTCCGACCCCGATGGTGACCCGCTGACCTACTCCTGGGCGTTCGGTGGCGGCCAGACCGGCACCGGCATCTCGCCGACCAACACCTACCCCACCTCCGGGGCCCGGACCGTCACGCTGACCGTCTCCGACGGTGAGCTCACGGCTCAATCGAGCGCGACGGTGACGCCGCAGGCACCCGCCAATACGCCCGGCCACACCGCGCTGGTGCCCGACATCGTGTCGACCAACATGCCGAACATCACCACCGGTGAGATCTGGGACCTCGAATACATCGGCGATCGCGTTTTTGTCGTCGGTGGCTTCACGTCGATTCAAAACCGCGTCACCGGCAACACCACGACCTACGCCCAGCGCTACGTCGCCTCCTTCAACCTCGTCACCGGGCTCGTCGATGCGACCTTCCGCCCGACCTTTGACGGAGGAGTGCAGGACATTGAGGCGTCCCCGGACGGCACCAAGCTCTATGTCGCCGGCACGTTCAACACCGTCAACGGAGTGACAAAGCGGAAGTTCGCCTCGATCAACCCCACCACGGGCGCCACCGTCACCGGGTTCACGGCCAACGCCAACAATCAGGGCAGCGAGTTGGAGGCCACCAACACCACTGTCTACCTGGGTGGACGGTTCACGACGATCAACGGCGTGGAGAAGCGTGGCTTGGCCGCGGTCGATGCCAACACCGGTGCGTTGGTGGGGCGCACCACGGCCAACCCCTCCGGCACCTGGAGCAACAACATCTCGGGCGGAATCGGCCCGGACGGCGCACTCACCGTCCAGGAGCTCAAGCTGAGCTCCGATCTCGGCACGCTCATGGTGGTGCACACCGGTCGCCAGATCGCCGGTCAGGATCGCTATGGCGTCGGCCTGATCGACACGGCCTCCGGTCAGCTTCGGCCCTGGCGCACGCGACTGTGGGAGGACAACCTCGCGCTGGTCGGCGGCGTTCAGCGTGTGTATGGCGGTGACATTGCTCCCGGCGGCGACTACTTCCTCGTGAGCAGTGGTTCGGGAGGCGACCGGCCGCCGATCAACGACACCATCGTGGCGTTCCCGATCGCAGGCAATGACTTTGTCCAGCCACGGTGGATCGCCCGGCACTTCGACAGCATCTACGGCATCGCCGCCTCCGAGGTCGCGATCTATGCCGGCGGGCACTTCTCCTGGAACGAGTCGCCGACCTCGCGCGACCCGTGGCCGGGACTGGACAACGTGGGTTATGGCACCGGCCAAGGCCTCTCCGGCTACGGACTCGGCGACGAAGTCGTCCGCCGTGACCACATCGGTGCGGTGAGCACCACGCAGGGCAAGGCGCTGGAGTTCAACCCGGGCTCCAACTCCTTCGAGGGCGACAAGGCGGTGCTGGTGCATCCGCGGGGTGTCATCTTCGGCGGCGACGGCAACACCAAGGGTGGCAAGGTCGTCGGACGGCTGGGCGTCTTCCTCTTCGCCAACGCTCCGGCGCCCGGAGCGAACGAGACGGTGATCACGAGCCCGATTGAGGGCCGCGTTGAGGAAGCCGCAGTGGAGTTCCAGGTGACCGGCACTGCCACCGCCACGAGCGGGGTGGCGCGCGTCGATCTGCAGATCCAGGATCGCGACACCAACCAGTGGCTGCAGGACGACCTGGCCACGTGGGGCACCAGCAACTCCATCAGCGTGCCGGTGGCGACCCCGGGCGCGACGAGCACGACCTTCTCTCAGCCGCTGACGTTTGCCGGCAACGAGAACCTGCGGGTCCGCGCACGCACGGTCGCCAGCAATGGCACCACGGACAGTTCGTGGGCCGACAACAAGTTCGAGACCTTCGGCACCCTCGATGCAGCTCCGCGGGCGACGATCACCGGCCCGGCGAGCCCGATCCCGTCGACCACGTTTACGGTCACGGGCACAGCCACCGACGACTTCGGGGTCCGCTCCATCGGCTACGTCATCAAGGACTCCCAAGGCCGCTTCCTCCAGGACAACGGGACGGTGGGATCGACCTACAACAGCTTCACCATCGCCCCCGATGTCGTCGACGCGGTGAGCACATCCTGGTCCACAGAGGTGACGGTGCCTGCCGAGGGCGAATGGCGCATCGCAGTCACCCCGCGTGACACAGCCGGCCAGTCGTCCCTCGACGAGTTCGTCCGGGACTGGATCGTGAGCTCGTCCGGAATCGCCCCGTCGGTCACCATCACGGCACCCGTGGTGATGAATCCCCCGACCGCTGCCGCGGCCTTCACCGTGAGCCCGGGACAGCCTTTGACCTTCTCCGGTACGGCTGTCGACGATGAGGGCCTCAACTACGTCGAGATCCAGCTGCGCAACACCACGTCGCGGGAGAACCTGGCCGCCGATGGCACCTGGGCGGCCGATATCCCGGCCGGCTGGCACCGGATCTCGCCGCTCAACCTCAGCGGAACGTCCTACAACTGGTCCTACACCACGCCGTTCAACCTGAGCCCGGGCAACTACACCTTCACGGTGCGTGCCGTCGACGACGTCACCTTGACCACCTCGACCACGAACCAGGGCCGCTTGAGCTTTGCGGCTCAGGTGAGTGGAGATACGCCACCGGACACGCTGATCAGCCCGGCGGGCACGGTCACGGGCCTGCAAACCCTCCATCTTGATCTGGCGGGCACCGCGACCGACGATCTCGGGGTCGCTCAGGTGCGGGTGTCGCTGGAGGACCAGAAGACCAACCGCTACCTCCGCCCCGATGGCAGCACCGGCGCGGCCTTCGCCACGCTGCAAGCAACCCTCGCCAGTCCCAACGCCACCAGCACGGGCTGGACGCTGCCAGTGGATCTGCCGACCGAGGGGGACTGGGTCGTGACGGCCTACGCCTTTGACACGGCTGGCCAACAAGACCTGGTCAGCACGGGAGCGGGTGCCCGCTACCCGGTCTTCCCCGGGGACACCGCACCGGTGTTCGGTGAAGGATTGCGCGTGCCCGTCACAGGCAACTCGTTCGCCGACGGGCGGATCCCCTTCAGCGGCCGAGTGGAGGACGATCGCCAAATCATCTCGGTGCAGGTCGCGGTCGTGGACTCCTTGGGGCGCTACATGAGCTCGACGGGGACCTTCACCTCCACGACGCCGAGCTGGCGGGGAGCCTTCGTGAACTCGCCGGGATCACCGGGGTCCAACTACTCCTACACCACGCCGGTGATTCCGCAGGGCACCTACACCACCTATGTCCGGGGCACCGACAACAACGGGTTCATCACCGACCCGATGCCGACCGCCATCGTGACCGTCACCCACCCGGCCAACAACCCGCCGGTGGCGAACTTCACGGTGTCGTGCACCAACAACATCTGCGCCTTCGATGGCCGGAGCTCCACCGATGAAAACGTCACCTCCCTGGTCTACAACTGGAACTTCGGCAATGGGACCGGCACCGGCTCCTTCGTGAGCCGGACCTACACCAGCCCGGGCACCTACACCGTGACCCTGACCTTGGCCGATGAGTACGGCTTGACGTCGACCGCGACCCAGACGGTGACGATTGCGGTTCCGCCGGGCAACGTGGCTCCGACGGTGGTCTTCCCGGCCCCGATCTGCGGTGGCTTGAGCTGCTCCTTCACCAGCAGTGGGACGGCCGACGCCAATGCCGGGGACGTGATCACCCGGGCCTGGAACTTCGGGGGAGCCGGCACGAGCACCGCGACGTCGCCGACCTTCCTCTTCCCGGCCGCGGGCACCTACACGGTGACGTTGACCGTCAGCGACGGATGGGGAGCGACAGCGACCGCAACGCGCACCGTCACCGTCGCGCCGTAGCGCGGTGCGGGGTCGGTCACCTGCGTTAGGGCGACTTGACTCCGTCAACTGCCAACTCTGAGGCGTCGATCTGGGTGTTCCACAGGCCGACGAGATGGCCGCTCTCGTTGGGCATGGTCTCGTCGGCGTAGTGGAGGCTGGAGTTTTCGAACGCCTTGAACTGATAGATCGCCGCGTTCATGTGCTGGGGGTTGAAGACGCCGATCTTGTTGAGGAGCCGGAAGTCCTCGACCGTGAGGCCGGTGACGCGCGTGAACAGATCCGAGTCGAGGGATTCGATCACGTCCTTCAGTGCCTCCTCACGGAAGTCCGTGACGTACATGAAGACGGGGATCTTGGCCAGGAACTTCTGCAACTTTTCCCGAATCTGCTTCTTGACGCTGGCCGACTCCTTCTTCTCCTTCTTCTCGTCTGGGTCGAGTCCGCTCTTGCCCTTCTCCCGCTCGGCCTTCTTCAACTTCTTGGTGGACGTGACGACCTGCTCGGCCAGGTTGGCGAGGTTTCGGAAGTCCTCGATCTGCTCCAGGGCTTCCAGCAGGTCGGGTTGATCCAAGAGCGCGGAGAGGGTGTGCTCGTTGACCTCGACCAAGAGGGGCGAGTTCCAACGCGCCGCTAAGGCGGAGGCTCCCACGCCGGTCGTGGCGATGTTGAGCACGTCCGCAGCGTCTAGAAGTCGCATCTGGCCGCCGGAGAACTGAAAGATCGGCAGGTAGTTCAGGAGGTCCCCGATTGCTTGCTGCGGGGTCACGTCGCCGGTCGTGGCCAACTTCATCCCGTACTCGGCAACTAGGCCTAGAGCACGGTTCGGATCGAACTCGAAAACGTAGACGGTTGGCTTCTGCACATCCACCGTGCCATCGGCGCCGCGGTACGACCATGGGGACTGGACCCGGAACGCGGACTGGAAGTAGGACTCTGGCGACTTCAGCGAGCGGAGCATCAAGATCGCGCCCCACTCCCGGATCGTCACGCCCGTCATCAACTTGCCGCACGACAGGGTGATCGAGCCTGACCTGCCTTCGGCTTTGGCCTGCTTGATCGCGGCCTCGACGGGCGGCTTTGCCGCAGCACCGAGACCCGCCTTCGTCCCCGCCGCCACGTGGATCACATAGCCGTTGAAGTAGGGATGCGCCTGCAACATGTCGCGCATAGCGAAGCAGGAGGCGACATCGGCCAGGTACCAGACCGCGTGGGCGATGGCGTCAGTGAAATCG
>JBAQXA010000561.1:0-1511 GCA_049299195.1 Nocardioides sp. | reverse complement strand
GTCAAGACCATCCCCCAACTCACCTGGCTGGACACGCTCATCATCGGCACGTTCCAGGTGTTGGCGCTGCTGCCGGGCGTCTCCCGCAGCGGCACGACCATCGCCGCCGGGTTGGGGCGTGGGCTGGATCGGCCGTCGGCGGCGCGGTTCAGCTTTCTGGTCGGGCTGCCGGCCATCGCCGGAGCGGGACTGCTGGCGATCCTCGACATCTTCACCGCGCAGGGTTCGCTGCCGCTGGGCCACTACGCGGCCGCATTCGTGACCGCGGCCGTAGTGGGCTATCTGTGCATCGCCTTTCTGCTGACATGGCTCAAGAGCCACAGCCTCTATCTCTTCGCCGCTTATTGCGCCACAGTCGGCACGCTATATTTGTTGTATTCGCTCTTTTTCTAGAAAAGCAAAACCCACAGATGCCACAGGTTACTTCTTCAATCTGTGTCGTCTTTGAAACCTGCGGGGTTTCTTCTTCCTCAGTCGACAGACACCCAGCGACTGGTGTATAATGTAACTGAGTGAGATACGCATAAATTTTATACAAGACGACCTTCCTGCGTATTATTCGTAGGTCCGAGCAAAGCCTGATTTCTAGCGAGTCAGGCTTTTTTTAATCGAGTTACCCCATTTCACACCAGGTCCACTTCCCACTGAAAGGACCCACTCAGGAGAACGAGTTATGAACAGCCAGGATTATATGAAGCTTGACGACACCTATGCCGCCCACACCTATAACCCCATCGACGTCGTTATCGAACGGGGCGAAGGCGTCTGGGTCTATGACGTGGACGGCAACAAGTATCTCGATTGCCTCTCGGCCTACTCGGCCGTAAACCAGGGCCATTGCCACCCGCGCATCCTCGAAGCAGCCACGGAGCAGATGCACAAAGTGACTCTGACCTCGCGGGCCTTCTACAATGACCAGATGGGGCCGTTCCTCAAGCAACTGTGCGAACTGACCGGCTATGAGATGGCCGTGCCCATGAACACCGGAGCCGAGGCCGTGGAGACGGCCATCAAAATCGCCCGCAAATGGGGCTATCAGGTGAAGGGCGTGCCGGATAATCAGGCCGAGATCATCGTCTGCGAGGGCAACTTCGCCGGGCGCACTATCTCCATCATCAGCTTCAGCAGCGAGGAGCAATACAAGGAAGAGTTCGGGCCGCTGACCCCCGGCTTCAAGATGGTCCCCTATGGCGATGCCGCCGCACTGGCCGCGGCCATCACCCCCAACACGGTCGCCTTCCTTGCCGAGCCAATCCAGGGCGAGGGCGGCGTCAACGTGCCGCCCGCCGGCTACCTGAAGCGTGTGGCCGAAATCTGCGCCGCCAACAACGTCCTCTTCATGGCTGACGAGATCCAGACCGGCCTGGGCCGCACCGGCGCGCTGCTCTGCAGCGATCACGATGGCGTGCGTCCTGATGTCGTCACTCTGGGCAAAGCCCTCAGCGGCGGCTTCTACCCCGTCTCGGCTGTTCTGGCCGACCGGCGCGTGCTGGGCCTCTTCCGCCCCGGCG
>JBAQXA010000560.1:0-4615 GCA_049299195.1 Nocardioides sp. | reverse complement strand
TCATCCAGTCCACGACGCGGGAGTCCCAGTCGTCGCCACCGAGGTGGTTGTCGCCGGAGGTTGCCTTGACCTCGACCACGCCCTCGCCGATCTCCAGGAGCGACACGTCGAAGGTGCCGCCACCGAGGTCGAAGACGAGGATGGTCTGGTCGTCGCCCTTGTCCAGGCCGTAGGCCAGCGCGGCCGCGGTCGGCTCGTTGACGATGCGGGAGACGTTGAGCCCGGCGATCTCGCCGGCCTCCTTGGTCGCCTGGCGCTGGGCATCGGAGAAGTACGCCGGCACGGTGATCACCGCGTCGGTCACGGTCTCACCCAGGTAGGCCTCGGCGTCGCGCTTGAGCTTCTGCAGCACGAACGCGCTGATCTGCTGGGGCGTGAAGGACTTGTCATCGATCTTGGTGGCCCAGTCGGTGCCCATGTGGCGCTTGACCGACCGGATCGTGCGATCGACGTTGGTAACCGCCTGCCGCTTGGCGACCTCACCGACGAGCACTTCGCCCGACTTGGTGAACGCAACCACCGAGGGGGTGGTCCGGGCGCCTTCGGCGTTGGCGATGACGGTGGGTTCGCCACCCTCGAGAACGGCGACGACCGAGTTGGTCGTGCCCAGGTCGATGCCGACCGCTCGTGCCATGTGTGTTTCCTCCATCGTGGTGCCGTCGGGTGGTTCCCGAGGGCTAGGTCTGGGGTATTGCTAGCAATTAAAGCAGCTAAGTTGAGTCGGCTCAACTCAACTTAGCTCAGACCTTGCGGCGGGGGCCCACCAAGCGTCCGAACAGGTCGACGATCGGCCCGATCAGCACCACGGTCAGCACCGTGCCCCACCCGATCGTGGAGCCGAGCAGCCAGCCGATGATGGCCTGGCCGATCTGCAGCGCGGAGTACCCAAAGCGGAACGGCACCGGGGGGTCCATGGCGAGGGCCGGCCCTTCGGCGGGACCTGGCCCCAGCTCGGCACTGAGATAGAGCGCGACGCCGAGGGAAACCACCAGCATCCCCACAAAGAACACGAGCGCATGGGGCAGGGCATCGAGCGGCTCCCGGAGCAGACCACGAGCCGCGCTGACGGTCACGCCCACCACGACCGGCTGCAGGAGCGTGCCGGTCCCCAACGTGACTCCGCGCCACCAGGAGAACGCCAACAGCACGGCACCGATCACGACGTTGGTCACCGCGAAGGGCATCCCCGTCGTCAGGGAGATGCCGTTGATGAAGGTGGAGTAACCATCAGCGCCGAGGTCGGATTCGAGCATCAAGGCGATACCGAGACCCAGGGTCGCCGCCCCCAACACCAAGCGAGACAAGCGAGCGAGAGGCGGCACCGCCCCAGCCTAGGGCCGGTCGGTCACCCGACCGTCACCGTGACCACGTTGGAGAGACGGCCGGTGTCGGTGTCCTTCATCCGCCAGGGATTGGGCCCGCTGCGCGAGGTCTGCACATAGGTCTCAAAGCTGCCACCCTCCACCGATGCCGTCACGGCGAAGTTGACCCACTGCCCGTTTTCGCGTCGCTGGACCTGCAGGATCGCGCCGTTGCCGCTCGGGTACTCCCCCGACAGATAGATCCGCTCAAAACTGCCGACCCGGTCCGGGCGAGCGACCAAGGTGATTGGGCGCTGGGTTGAGTCGGGGCTCGTTGAGCTGCCGGGTGTGGCGGGATCGCTGCCCGACGACTCGTCCTCCGGAGGGCTCCCGTCCGACGTGTCCTCGGGATCCGGCACATAAAGGGTCGGCCCGCTGCCCGGTTGGGGGGCGGAGTCGCCGCCTCCGCCCGTCAGGCCGGTTAAGCGCAGGCCGGCAAGCGTCGCGAGCGTCAGCCCAATGCCGATCACCGAGGCCACCAATGCCAGGGCCACCAGCCCGGCAACCACCGGATGGCGTTCACCGGCTGGATTGCTCAGGATCTCTCTGCCGGAGGGCAGGTTGGGACGCCCCCAAAAATTGAACACAACTAATCCCCCGTTCCCGAGCCACCCGGTTGTGCACGGACCCGGTTCACCAGCGCCGGAGGACTCGGCCCCAGTGTGCCAAAGGGGAGGTAGGCCCAAGGCAGTTAGGCCCAGGGGTGGGGGTGGAGGCGGGGGTGGGGAGAAGTGAAGGACCTCCGCGAGCCAGACTACGCAGGGCCGCCAGAGGTCCGCCCGCGATCCCCCCGATCGCGTAGTAACCGGCTCGGCGCCCGGAACACGACGCCTCGCTCAAAGCGTCTGCTCCCCGAGCGGTTGCACGGGAACTCTCTGTTTGCAGCCCCAGCGATCACTGTCTGTCGGAGATCTCGCGGAGGTCCTTTGCCATCGTAGTGTGGCAGATCAAACACCTGCAGGGTAGTCGGACATTTTGTACGTGCAATTCCGGATGCGCCCCCCGGCGGGCCTGTGACAGCATCGCTTCCCGTGCCCACACCTCCGCCGCCCGCCGCTACGTGGCGTGAGCGCCTCCGGGCCATCCGCATCGATGTCACACCGCTGCGCACCTCACGCGACTTCCGGCTGCTCTTCTTCGCCGGCACCGTCTTCTACTTCGGCTCGATGGTCAGCTACGTCGCGATTCCGTTTGGCGTCTACCGTCTCACCGGCTCCAACTTCGCGGTGGGCGCGATCGGCCTGGTCGAGCTCGTGCCGCTGGTGGTCTTTGGTCTGTATGGCGGCGCGTTAGCCGACCATGTCGACCGGCGGCGACTGCTCATCGCCAGCGGGCTAGCTCAGGCCGTGTTGACCGCGATCCTCGCGGTGAACGCGTTTGCGCCCACCCCTCGACTGTGGGTCATCTTCGTCGTCGCCGCCCTGCTGACCTCGGCCTCCGCGCTGCAACGGCCCTCGCGCGAAGCGCTCATGCCCCGGACCGTGACCCACGAGGAAATCCCCGCCGCCAACGCACTGACGAGCTTCGGCATGCAGCTGGGCGTCCTCGTCGGTCCGGCCATCGGCGGCCTGTTGATCGCCTTTGTCGGCATCGGCTGGTGCTTCGTCATCGACGTCGTCGGCTTGGTGATCGCGAGCCTGCTCTTTGCCGGGATGGGCCCCTATCCCCACCAGGAGGAGACCACCCCGCCGAGCCTGAGCAGCATCGGCGCCGGCATCTCCTACGCCCTGTCTCGCCGCGACCTGCTGGGCACCTATCTGGTCGACCTGGCGGCCATGTTTTTGGCGTTCCCCGTCGTGCTCTTCCCCGCGCTGGCCGACGAGGTCTTCTCCGCGCCGGCCTACCTCGGCCTGCTCTACTCCGCCGAGACGGTCGGGGCCCTGCTGGCCACCGCTGCGAGCGGCTGGATGAAGCGGGTCCACCACCAGGGGCGGGCGATCGTGCTGGCCGCGGCGACCTACGGCGCGTTCATCGCGCTCGTGGGGCTGGCTCCGTCGCTGTGGACCGCCGCGCTCTGCCTGGCCCTGGCGGGCGCAGCCGACATGATCTCGGCGGTCTTCCGCGGCACGATCTGGAACCAGACCATCCCGGAGTCGATGCGCGGCCGGCTCGCCGGCATCGAGATGCTGTCCTACTCCCTCGGGCCTTTGGGCGGGCAGGTCCGGGCCGGCTTTGTCGCGGACGCGTGGTCGGTGCGGGGCTCGATCGCGAGCGGCGGCGCGGCGTGCGTCGTCGGGGTGCTGCTCGCGGCGGCAGCACTGCGGGACTTCTGGACGTATGACGACCGCACCGACCCGTATGCGAACGCCGAACGTGAGCTCCGCGCTTCGCGCGAAAGTTAGCTGGGCTTCGCGCAAAGCCAGCCGGGCTTCGCGCGAAAGCTAGCCGCGCCGCGCGCGAAGGACGCGGGCCTAGCGCACCCGGATCCGGGCACCCCGCGCGGGCACCGACGTGATGTTGCGAACCACGGCGACCTCCGTACCGACCGCCTCGACGGCATACGTCATCAAGATCGCGCGGAGCACCTCGACGCCCTCCATCAGCGAGAAGCCCGCGCCGATGCAGCGCCGGACTCCCCCGCCGAACGGGATCCACGAGTTGACCGGGGGGCTGGCACCGATGAAGCGGTCCGGGTCGAAGCGCTCCGGCTCGGGATAGGCATCGGTGCGTGCGTGCGCCAGCAGGATCGACGGGCCGACGGTGGTGCCGGCGGGGAGCTCCCAGCCGCCGATGACGGCCGGCTCGGTCAGGGTGCGGTTGACGATCGGGATCACCGGGTGCAGCCGCAGCGACTCCTTGACCACCGCCTCCAGGAAGTCATCGTCGCCGTCGCGCGCGGCCTGCCTGGCGCGCTCCATGAGGGCGGGCTGGCGGCCCAGCTCGTAGAGGGCCCAGGCGAGCGCCGTGGCGGTGGTCTCGTGGCCGGCGAGCAGCAGGGTGATCAGCTGGTCACGCAGTTCGGCATCACCGAGGCGATCGCCGTCTTCGCCGGCGCAGATCAGCCGGGAGAGCACGTCGGTGCGGGCCGCGAGATCGGGCTGCTCGCGGCGGTCGGCGATCTCGGCGCAGATCAGCCGGTCGAGCGCGAACTGCACCGCCACCATCCGGCGCCAGCTGCCGAGGCGCTGCAGGACGGGGAAGCTCCAGCCGAACAGGATCGCCGGGTTGACGTCGATGAGTTGGTTGACCAGCGGCCGCATCTGCGCCAGCCGCGCCTCGTCGGTGACGCCGAAGACGACCTGCAAGATCACCTC
>JBAQXA010000559.1:0-3469 GCA_049299195.1 Nocardioides sp. | reverse complement strand
CTTGCACCCGACTCGCATACGGGCGCGGTCGGCAACCTGTCGGCCATGTCGTCAAGAATGTTGCCCAAAGCCCGTCCATCGGGCGACTCGGGCTCAGGAAGGACGCTCATGAAGCGCACCCTCATCGCGGCGACCACTCTCGCCCTGGCCGGCACTCTCGCCGCCTGCGGCGGCGACGACAACGAAGCGAAGTCGGACCCCACGCCTTCCACTTCGACGAGCACATCGCCAACCCCGACCGCGAGCACGGACGCGGGTGGGCCACCGGCCGACTGGGAATCAAAGTTCACACCGGCCGAGCTTGCCGCGGGTAAGGAAGCCCTGGCCCGTTGGGAAGAGTGGCGCCAACTATCAGCCGACATCTACCGGAACGGCGTGCTCACTCCGGGAGCCAGGGCGACGCTCGAGGAGTACGACTTCTGGTGGCAGCGCGACATGGTCACTTTGGGCGAGACCTACGAGAAGGGCGGCCTGCGCCGAGAGTCCGACGTCAAAGCGCTGTGGTCCTACGTGAAGTCAGTGCGGCTCAACGACGGCGGTGGGTCTGGCGAAGTAGTACTCGTCGAATGCACCGACTACCAGCCGTTGCGCTACACGCGGAACGGGCAGCCGCAGAAGATCAACAAGCCGAAGCATCTGGTGACGCCTCTATTGATCACCATGACGAAGCCGGACGAAGAACACGGCTGGATGTATTTCGAGACGGATCTGAAGGACAAGACGTCATGCGCCGCGGAGTGAGTGCTGCGGCGGCGGCCGCGCTGCTCGTCGTCTCGTTCGTCGTGGTTCTTGTGATCGGCACCAACGGCCCGGCGTGGGCGGACTGCCCGCCAGACCCGGTCGACGAGACAGGAATCTGCCTCTCCGACACCCTCCCGGGGGACCCGGGGGGTACCGATCCCGGCGACCCGGGGGATACGGGCGGTGGGCCTGGTGGACCGGCTTGCCCCGGCGCTCCGAATGGGATCTGCGTCAACGACTACGGCTTCATCTGGAGCAGCGCGCACAACTGCTACGCGTTCCCGCTCGATCCGCAGCCCGAGGCGAACAGCCCCCTGTGGCAGGGCAATGATCCTGCCGAGGGTGCCCTGTGGTCGTGCGATCCGACGGTTTCAGTGCCTGAGAACACCTGGTTTGTTCCCAACGGCCAGCCGGTCATTGACCCTGCCCAGGTGGCGCAGCAGTTGGTCGCCCAAGCGCCGTTCGAGCTGGCCAATGCACACATGGCGCCGCCGCCGACCTACCACACGTACATCAGCTACTCGAACTGGATGTGGATCCCCGAGGACCAGTGGCACGACGTTTCGGTGAGTCTGACGGTTGGGGGGGCGACAGTGACGTTGACCGCTGAGCCCAGCTATGTGGCATGGGACATGGGCAACGGCGAGAGCACGTCGTGCGTCGGCGCGGGCCGTGAGTGGGTCAAGGGAATGCCTGAGGACGCGCCGACGAACTGCTCGTATTCCTACGACGAGATGAAGGACCCCGAGGGCGACAAGTGGACGGTGTCGGCCCGGATCAACTACACGGTCGCCTGGACCTGTACCGGCAACTGTGGCGGCCAGACCGGTGGCGACCTGGGCGACGTGACCGCGCTCGCCGGTGACTCGACCACGATCACGGTGTATCAGCGACAGACAGTAGTGAGGTAGCAGTGACCAGCCTGGATTCTCGGACCTCGCGCCGGGCCAATGATCGACGTACGGCGCAGCTGCCGGGGGGCCTGCCTGGTGCGGCCTCGCTGTCGAAAGCGGTGTCGAAGGCGCCGCGCAAGTACGGCCAGATGCTGGTCAGCGTGCTGGTGGTGATCGCGGCGGTGATCGCGGGCGGCTGGCTGTACGTGAACAAGGGTGGCGTGGAGGAGGTGTTGGTGGTTGCCCAGCCGATCCCGGCTGGGCACCCGATCACAGAGGACGACGTTCGCACCTCCGACGACCCGCTCCTGGTCTCGCGCAGCGTGTCTGGCATCGACGGGGCGATCCTGGTCTCCGATGTCGACTCGGTGTTCGGGCAGCGCACCACGGTCGCACTGTTGCCGGGGCAGGTGCTGACCGAGGACTCGCTGACTAGCGACTTGCTGCCGCAGGAGGGGAAGCGCCTGATCGCGGTGAACCTCCCGGTCGGTCGCGTGCCTGAGACCCTGGAACCGGGCTCGGTGGTGGACGCGATCGCGGTGCCGCAGGAGGGCCAGTCGGGGGACCCGAAGGCACTCGATGACCCGGCGGTGATCTCGGCCGGCGCCACGGTGTACTCCTCGAAGCAGTCGCAGGACGGCACCGTGGTGGTGACGCTCCTGATCTCGGAGACGGACGCGAAGACGGTGGCGGCGTACGGGGCGGTGGGGCAGCTGACGTTGCTGCAGGCCCCCATCACCGAAGGTGACCCTGCCGACTCTCCACCTCAGTCCGATGGGTCTACCGGGGGGCAGGGCTGATGCTGATCGCAGTGTGTTGCGACCGCGGCGCCCCGGGGTCGACGACGACGTCGTTGGCGCTGGGCGTCTCGACACGGGAGCCGACGATCGTGGTCGAGGCCGACCCGTACGGCGGTGACCTGGCGCTGCGGTGCGTCGCGCCGGGTGGCCGCGTTGAGGCGTTCCCCCAGACCCCGACGGTGCTGACCTTGGCGACCGAGGCACGGACGTCGGTGAGTCCGGGCCTGGTGGCCAGCAAGGCACATGAGTTCACCGGTTCTACGAGGGTCGTGCCCGGCCACTTCTCGGCCGAGCAGGCCGCAGGCGTGAAGAACTGGGCGCCGCTGGCCGAGGCGCTGCGTGCCTCCGCGTCGCGGGTGGTGGCCGACCTGGGGCGGATCCACTCCAGCTCGCCGACCATCCCGGTCGCGGCGGCCGCCGATGTGGTCGTGATGGTGACCCGCCCGGAGGTGGGTGCGGTGATGCACCTCAAGGACCGGCTCGAGCGGCTCGCTCCTGTGCTGGCCAACATCCGCAACGCCCCGCCGGTGGTGGTGCCGGTGGTGGTGACCCCGAAGCGGATCGCCGGCTCTGTGCTGGAGCACGTGGGGCGGATGCTGGCGCCGAGCAACGCCTCCGGTGTGATCGCTGGCATCGGCTGGATCGCGCTGGACCCGGCAGGGGTCGAGGCGATGTACGCCGGCCAGGTCGGCGGCAAGAACGCGCGTACGCCGCTGATGAGGTCTGCGGGCGTACTCAATGACCAGATCAGCCAGGCCGCTGGTGTCGCGCCGTACGCCGCAGATGAGGCCGCGACGGTCGATGCGCTCACCGGTCAGGGGGGACAGGCGTGATGGACAGCAACGGGACCAATTCGAACGGCCGCGCCACGCACGTGAACGGGATGCACCTCAAGCAGCTCGTTCCCGTCGACCAGGTGCTGGTTAAGCGCCTCCAGTCGCGCGTGGGTGCCCGCCGAGGCAAGGCGTTGGAGGAGTTCCGCCGCAACGGACAACAGATCCCCAAGGGAGAGGACGCCCGGCAGCACACCGAAGC
>JBAQXA010000558.1:0-1535 GCA_049299195.1 Nocardioides sp. | reverse complement strand
CCCCTGGGCGTCGACCAGCCCGGTCTGGCGGGCGAGCGCATCGCCGTCGCGGCCGACGCGGACGAGGTAGCGGGTGCCCTTGCGCAGCCCGTTGCCCTGCACGACAACGACCTCACTTTGGTGTCCGAAGACCTCGGCCAGGTCCTTGCGTAGGCGGCGGGCGGCCGCACCCGTGTCGAGCTCGGCTTCGATCACAATCCGACCGGCCACGAGATGGAGCCCACCAGCGAAGCGCAGAATCGAGGCGACCTCGGCCTTGCGACAGCACGTCTTGGTGATTGGCGTGCTGGCCAATTCTGCCTTCACTTGAGCCGTCATCGCCATGCGCGGAATCCTGCCATGCGCGTCAACAACCCCCGACTCAGCGGTGGTCGCCGGCGAGGATCGCGCGGTAGGCCGCCGCCAGCTTGGAGGGGTCGTGCTGGGCGCTCCCAGGTCCTCTCGCGACGTCTGTCAGCTCCAAGCGCGCGCCTAGCGAGGCGACGTAGTCCTCCAGGCGGTTGGGGTCCGCCACGCTCGCCCGGTCGGCGAGCACCGTGTGGATACGCAGGTCGGGGGCATGCTCGTGGAGCACGTCGAGATGGTCGTGGGCGCGGTAGCCGTCGGTCTCCCCCGCGTCCTGGGTCAGGTTGAGCACCACCACCACGCGAGCGGGAGTCTCGGTCAAGGCGAGCCGGAGGTCGGGGACAAGCAGGTGCGGAATGACCGAGCTGAACCACGACCCCGGCCCGAGCACCACCCATTCGGCCGCGCGCACGGCCTCGACGGCTTCGCCGCACGCCGTGGCATCGGGGGGATCCAACGCCACCTCGAGGATGCGGCCGGGGGTCGTGGCGACCTCCACCTGGCCACGGACCGTGGCGGTCTCGGCCGGATGTGCCGGGTCGGCTCCGAGCACCTGGGCCACTAGATCAAGGCGGGTCGACGACATCGGCAACACCCGGCCATGGGCTCCGAGCAGGCGACCCACCCAGTCGAGGGCCGCGACGTGGTCGCCCAACTGCTCCCACAAGCCGACGATCAGCAGGTTGCCCACCACGTGGTCGCGGAGTTGGCCACTGCCCGCGAACCGGTGCTGGAGCAGTTCGGCCCAGGTGCGACCCCAGTCGTCGTCACCGCACAGCGCGGCGAGCGCCATCCGGAGATCGCCCGGCGGCAGCACGTCGAACTCCTCACGCAGCCGCCCCGAGGAGCCACCGTTGTCGGCCACGGTCACGACGGCGGTCAGCTCGGTGGTGACGTGGCGCAGGGCCGAGAGGGACGCGTGCAGCCCGTGGCCCCCGCCCAGGGCCACTACTCGGGTATGCCGCACCGGCTACTCCCGCCCCAGATCGCGGTGTTTGACCCGGGCGTCGAGCCCGCGGGCGGCGAGCCGCCGGGTGATCTCCTCGGCCATGGCAACGCTGCGGTGCTTGCCGCCGGTGCACCCGACCGCGACGGTCATGTAGCGCTTGTCCTCCTCCAGGTAGCCAGAGGTCACGGTCTCCAGGAGGCCAAGCAGCTGATCGAGGAAGGGCCCGGCTGCGGGCTGGGCC
>JBAQXA010000557.1:0-2616 GCA_049299195.1 Nocardioides sp. | reverse complement strand
GTGCTCGGGCTGACCCGACGTCTCGCCCGCGAACTCGGCTCCCGCGGAGTGCGCGTCAACGCCATCGCGCCGGGCCTGTTCCTCACCGGGCGCCTCCAGCAGATGTATGACGCGATGCCCGACGCCGACCGACGCGAAGTGCTCGATGCCATTCCGCTCCATCGTTTCCCCGCCCTGCGTGAACTCGTCGACCCGATCCTGTTCCTCGCCTCGGACGAGGCGTCCTACATCACCGGCGTCACGCTCGACGTCAACGGCGGCCGATTCATGCCCCTCTGAGACACCTCTGGGGCAACCTCCGGAGCGGGCGCTCAGTAGAGTTCGCCGGGTGTCCGACCTGTCGCTCAGCGAGCCATCCACCGGCGAGCGCTCGGGCCTAGGCAACCTCCCCCCTCGCGCGCTGATCGTCACCGTCTATGGGCTCTATGCCCGCGAAGCCGGCGGCTGGCTCGGCGTGCGGACGCTCGTGCGACTGATGGCGGAGGTCGAGGTCGAGGAGGCAGCCGTCCGATCCTCGATCTCGCGGCTGAAGCGACGCGGCATCCTGCTGCCGGAGCGCTTGGAGGGTCGCGCCGGCTATGCGCTGTCCGAGCACGCCCGCGGCATCCTCGACGAAGGCGATCGGCGGATCTTCTCCCGCGAGCGAGCCAGCCTCGACGACGGCTGGGTGCTCGCGATGTTCTCGGTGCCCGAGTCCCAGCGTCAGCGCCGCCACGTCTTGCGCTCCCGGCTGGCCTGGCTCGGCTTCGGGTCGGTCTCCTCCGGCGTCTGGATCGCCCCGCGCCACCTGGAGGAGGAGACCCGCGAGGCTCTCGCGCGCGACGACCTCCTTGGCTATGTCGACCTCTTCCATGCGACCTTTGCCGACCCGGCCGACCTGCAGGCCAAGGTCGCCACATGGTGGGACCTGACCACGCTGAGCGCGCAGTACTCCACCTTCGACGCCGAGTTCGCGCCGCTACTGACCTCACCGCGACGCCCCGACACCGACGCCCGCGCCTTCGCCGACTATGTGCGCGCGCTGACCGCGTGGCGGCGGCTGCCCTTCCTCGATCCCGGCCTGCCCACCGAGCTACTCCCCGATGACTGGGCCGGCATGCGCGCCGAGCAGACGTTTGTCCGCCTCAGCGAACTCCTGGGCGACCGCGCGCACGACTTCGTGGCCTCGCTCCACCTGGGGTGACCTCGGCCGCAAGCGCCAACCCAGCTCCACCCGCCCGGCTTGTGAGGCGTCGGCCTATTGCGTCAGACTGACGACAGTCAGCAGTACGACATACTGCGGGCACCCCTGCGTTTCGAACCCACCGGGGCCGGAGGCCACCATGAAGATCGTGTGTATCGGCGGCGGACCCGCCGGGCTCTACTTCGGGCTGCTGACCAAACGCTACTTCCCCGACCACGACGTCACCGTCGTCGAGCGCAACCGCCCCTATGACACCTTCGGGTGGGGCGTGGTCTTCTCCGACCAGACGATGGCCAACCTCACCTTGTGGGACCCCGAGTCGGCCGCGGAGATCCAGCAGGCGTTCAACCATTGGGACGACATCGACGTGCACTTCAAGGGGCGCACGATCCGCTCCGGAGGCCACGGCTTCGTCGGCATCGGTCGCAAGAAGCTGCTCAATATCTTGCAGGCGCGCTGCGAGGCGCTGGGGGTCGAGCTCGTCTTCGAGACCGACGTCGAGTCGGTCGACGACTTCCCCGACGCCGACCTGATCATCGCGAGCGACGGCATCTTTTCCAAGATCCGCTCCCAGCACGAAGACATCTTCAAACCCGACATCGTGGTGCGCCCCAACCGCTACATCTGGCTCGGCACCCACCGTCAGTACGACGCGTTCACCTTCGATTTCGTGCGCACCGAGCACGGCTGGTTCCAAGCGCACATCTACAAGTTCGATGAGGAGACCGCGACCTTCATCGTCGAGTGCCCCGAGCACGTCTGGCGGGCCCACGGCCTCGACACCGCCGACCAGGAGCAGTCGATCGCCTTCTGCGAACAGCTCTTCGCCGACAACCTGGGCGGGGAGCGGTTGATGACCAACGCCCGTCACCTGCGCGGGTCGGCGTGGCTCAACTTCCAGCGGGTCAAGTGCGAGCAGTGGTGGTTCGCCCGCGGCAAGAGCCATGTCGTCCTCATGGGCGACGCGGTGCACACCGCGCACTTCGCGATCGGCTCCGGCACCAAGCTGGCGCTGGAAGACGCGATCGAACTCGTCCGCGCGCTGCAGACCTATGGCGACGCACCGGCCAATCTGCCGACTGTGTTGGCGAGCTATCAAGAGACCCGGTCGATCGATGCGTTGCGCCTACAAAACGCGGCCTGGAACGCTATGGAGTGGTTCGAGGTCTGCGGCGACCGCTACTGCGACCAGCTCGAGCCGGAGCAGTTCGTCTATTCGATGCTCACGCGCAGCCAGCGGATCAGCCACGAAAACCTGCGGCTGCGCGACCAAGCATGGCTGGAGGGATACGAGCGCTGGTTCGCCGACCGGGCCGCTGCCCTCGGCGCGCCGCAAGCAGGGGCCGCGGTCGACGCGGCCGGTGAGCCGCCCACCCCGCCGATGTTCACGCCGTACACCCTCGGGTCGCTGACCCTCAAGAACCGCGTGGTGG